>JANOJJ010000558.1:0-2650 GCA_031408155.1 Rubrivivax sp. | reverse complement strand
CCGACGAGCGTGTCAGCGACATGGCCTACCTGATGCACCCGATTCGCGGCGGCAACGACGGCCCGCTCGCCTACGAGGGTCGGATGATCGATCGCTGGTTCGGCGAGCGCTTCGGCAGCAACTCCTCGGCCGCGCGCTGAGATCTGCCGGGCCACATCAACCCTAGCACCGCCGACACGAGCGACGCGCGCACGCCGCCGCGGTCGAGTTGCAGCCGTTGCAGCCCGCCGAGCATCATGCCGAGGTAGACGCCGGCGAAGACGGCGAGCACGAAGACGCTCCGGGGCGAGTCGGAGATGGGCAATCGGCGGGCGGGATCGGGCGCAGCGGCATAACTGCGATGATCGCATCGTCATCCGAACCGGAGCTTCGCTCGTGTCCATCCTGCCTCGCCTGAATCCCCTGCTGTCTTGCCTGTTGCTCGCCCTGCCCCTGCTGGCCCAAGCCCAATCCGACCCGCTGAAGGCCGCCGCGGCAGAACCTGGCGCGGTGGTCACCGACAGCGGACTCGTGTTCCGCTCGCTGAAGGACGGCACCGGCCCGACACCGGCCGCCACCGACACGGTGCGCGTGCATTACCGCGGCACCCTGCCTGACGGCAAGGAGTTCGACAGCTCGATCAAGCGCGGCCAGCCGGCGGAGTTTGCGCTCGACCGCGTCATCAAATGCTGGACCGAAGGCGTGCAGCGCATCAAGGTCGGCGGCAAGGCCAAGCTGACCTGCCCGCCGGGCATCGCCTACGGCGAACGCGGCACGCCCGGCGGCCCGATCCCGCCCAATGCGACCCTGCTGTTCGAGGTCGAACTGCTGGGCGTCAAGTAGACGCCGGTGCGCGGGTCAGGTCGCATGGGCGCGGCCGCCCAGGGCTTTCTTGCCCAGGGTCAGCCCGGCCAGCACCAAAGCGCCGGCCACGATGCCAACCACCGCATCAGCCAGTACCGGCAGCAGCAGCGCCGCGACGCCGCCCAGCGGTTGCACGAAGGCGTCGATGGCATGCTGCAGCGGTGTGATGCCGTGCACCAGGATGCCGCCGCCGACCAGGAACATGGCCGCGGTGCCGAGCACCGACAAGGCCTTCATCAGCCACGGTGCGGCCTTCAGGATGCCAGCCCCGAGAGCGCGCGCAGCCGCGTTTGCGCTGCGGCTGAGCCACAGGCCGGTGTCGTCGAGCTTGACTATTCCCGCCACGAAGCCGTAGACCCCGATCGTCATCACCACCGCCATGCCCGACAGCACCAGCAGCTGGGTGGCCAACGGCGACTGCGCAACCGTGCCCAGCGTGATGGCGATGATCTCGGCCGAGAGGATGAAGTCGGTCCGTACCGCGCCCTTGATCTTGACCTGCTCGAACGCGACCAGATCGACCTGCGGATCGACCAGGGCCGTGGTCAGCTCACGGTGGTGTGATTCGTCCTCGGCCGTGGAATGCAGAACCTTGTGCGCCAGCTTCTCGAAGCCTTCGAAACACAGGAAGGCGCCGCCGACCATCAGCAACGGCACCACCAGCCAGGGCGCGAACGCGCTGATCAGCAGCGCGGCCGGCACCAGGATCGCCTTGTTGATGAACGAACCCTTGGCCACCGCCCAGACCACCGGGATCTCGCGCTCGGCGCTCACGCCAGCGACCTGCTGGGCGTTGAGCGCCAGGTCGTCGCCCAACACGCCGGCGGTCTTCCTGGCCGCAACCTTGCTGAGGATGGCCACATCGTCGAGCACGGTGGCGATGTCGTCGATCAGGGCAAGCAGGCTGCTGGCGGCCATGGCAGGGCGGCTCCGTTGAAGCGGCTAGGATCGTCTCATGCTACGTCGTCGCTTGTTCCCCCTGGCCTGCGCACTGGCGCTCGGCCCCGCCGCCCTGCCCGCGCTGCAAGCGCAGGTCGTGCAGGAGGTGCCGTTCATCACCACGCCCGACAACGTGACCGTGGCCATGCTGCAACTGGCCAGGGTCAGCTCACGCGACCACGTGATCGACCTCGGCTCAGGTGATGGCCGCATCGTCATCACCGCTGCCAGGCGTTTCGGCGCCAGCGCTCTGGGGGTGGAGATCGTGCCCGACCTGGTGCGCACGAGCCGCGACAACGCCCGCGCGGCGCGAGTACAGGACCGCGTCGAGTTCCGCGAACAGGATCTGTTCGCCACCGACCTGGCTCGCGCCACCGTGGTCACGATGTACCTGCTGCCCGAGGTCAACCTGCAACTGCGGCCGCGCCTGCTGGCGCTGGCGCCGGGCACGCGCATCGTCTCGCACGACTGGGACCTGGGCGACTGGTCGCCCGACCGCACGGTTCGGGTCGAGGTGCCCGACAAGGCGGTCGGCCGCGACAAGTTCTCTCGCGTGCACCTGTGGCGCGTGCCGGCGCAGGTGCAGGGCCTGTGGTGCGCCGGTGACGGCTCGAGCCTGCGCATCACGCAGCGCCACCAGTTCGTGGATGCCCTGCTGCAGCGTCGCGAGACCGCGACGACCTGGTCCGGGCGCCTGGACGGCGCGCTGCTGCGCTTGATCGGCCCAGGCCACACGATCCTGCAAGGCGTCGTCGAACGCGAGCGCCTGGCGATACCGTCGTCAGAGCGCGGGCTGCCACGCGCGTGGCGTCGAAACGAGGCCGGCGCAAGCTGCACGCCAAGCGCCCGATAAGGCTCCCGATGTTCG
>JANOJJ010000509.1:0-12141 GCA_031408155.1 Rubrivivax sp. | reverse complement strand
ACTACAACGACGAATGGGTGGCGCGCGGACTGCAGCCGCCGACGCTGTTCAGCCGCGACAGTGCCGGCCGCGTGCTGCTGCTGGGCACCTTCGAAGGCGTGATGTTCCCGTCGCTGCGGGTGAGCTACCTGGTGCTGCCGGTGCCGTTGGCGCGCCGCTTCATCGACAGCTACTCGACGCTGGGCGAGCGCGTGCCGCTGGCCACCCAGTGGGCGCTGGCGCAGTTCATCGACAGCGGCCTGATGACCGAGCATCTGCATGGCGTGCGCCGGGATCTGGCGTTGCGGCGGCGGCTGGTCTGCGCCCTGCTGGCCCGGGTGCTGCCGCCGGCGGTGCAGTGCGGCCCGCTGGACAACGGCGCGCAGATCTGCCTGCACCTGCCTGCCGAGGTACCCGACCTGTCGATCGTCGAACAGTTGCGCAGCCAGGGGGTGCTGGTCGAGCCCCTGTCCCCCATTGCCTGGGAGCCCGGCGCGGCGAACGGCATCGTGCTCGGCTACATGGGCTGGAGCGACGACGATGTGGCGCGCGCGCTGGGCAAGGTCGGCCGCATCCTGTCCGCGGCGCTGGCGAGCGCCCAGGCAGCGGGCTGACAGGCTGACGGGCCACCACAGCACTGCCGCTGGTCCACGACCGCCGCTCCACCCTGCAACACAAGGCGCTCTGTCCCATGTCCCATCAGGGTTAGGCCTAGGTAGGCTCAGGCCTGCCCTATGAACATCATTGCATAGCCCGTGACTCAGAGCGTGCATGCCTGGCATGACCGACCGCGCCACGACCCATCAACGCCAGCGGAGAACAGCGTCATGCAGAAGAGCCTCCACATCAATGCCGAGAAGTGCACCGGGTGCCTTCAGTGCGAGATGGCCTGCTCGTTCGAGAACTACGGCATCTTTGCGCCCGCCAAGTCGCGCATCAAGGTGTTCGATTTCCACGAGACCGGACGCAAGGTACCTTACACCTGCACCCAGTGCGACGAGGCCTGGTGCCTGCACGCCTGCCCGGTCGAGGCAATCACGGTCGACAAGGTCACCGGCGCCAAGGTGGTCATCGAGTCGACCTGCGTCGGCTGCAAGGTCTGCACCATCAGCTGCCCGTTCGGCACCATCAACTACGTGCAGGAAACCGGCAAGGTGCAGAAATGCGACCTGTGCGGCGGCGACCCCGCCTGCGCCACCGCCTGCCCCACGGGCGCCATCACCTATGTCGACGCCAACTGGACCGGCATCGACAGGATGAAGGCCTGGGCCGACAAGATCGGCAATCAAGCAGCGGTAGCTGCTTAAGGAGAAAGCACGATGTCTTGGGCAGGAAAAATCCTCCGCGTCAATCTCACCGCCGGCACCGTCAAGAGCGAGCCGCTCAACATGGACTGGGCGCGCGCCTACATCGGTTCGCGCGGGCTGGCCTCCAAGTACCTGGTCGAAGAGATCGACCCCACCGTCGATCCGCTGTCGCCGGGCAACAAGCTGATCTGGGCCACCGGCCCGCTGACCGGCACCATGGCCAGCACGGGCGGGCGCTACACCGTCGTCACCAAGGGCCCGCTGACCGGTGCCATCGCCTGCAGCAACTCGGGTGGCTACTGGGGCGCCGAACTCAAGATGGCCGGCTGGGACATGGTGATCTTCGAAGGCGCGTCGGCCAAGCCGGTGTACCTGTACATCAACGACGACACGGCCGAATTGCGTGACGCCGCCCACCTCTGGGGCCAGAGCGTCTGGAAGACCGAGGCGGCGCTGAAGAAGGCGCACCAGGACCCGCTGCTGCGCATCTCCAGCATCGGGCTGGCGGGCGAGAACAAGGTGCTGTACGCCGCCGTGGTGAACGACCTGCACCGCGCGGCCGGCCGCTCGGGCGTGGGTGCGGTGGCGGGGTCGAAGAACCTCAAAGCCATCGCCGTGCGCGGCACCAAGGGCGTGGGCAACATCAAGGATCCCAAGGCCTTCATGAAGGTCACCTTCGACAAGAAGAAGATCCTGGCCGACAACGGCGTCACCGGGCAGGGCCTGCCGACCTACGGCACCCAGGTGCTGATGAGCTTCATCAACGAGATCGGCGCGCTGCCCACGCGCAACCACCGCGACAGCCAGTTCGAAGGCGCCAAGGACATCGGCGCCGAAGCGATGGCCACGCCGCGCGCGACCGATGGCAAGAAGCCGCTGGTGACCAACCAGGCCTGCTTCGGCTGCACCATCGCCTGCGGCCGCATCCAGAAGATGGACCAGGGCCACTTCACGGTCCAGAACAAGCCCGAGTACTGGGGCGCGAGCGGCGGCCTCGAGTACGAAGCGGCCTGGGCGCTGGGTGCTGCCAACGGCGTCAACGACCTCGACGCGCTGCAGTACGCCAACCTGCTGTGCAACGAACAGGGCATGGACCCGATCAGCTTCGGCGCCACCATCGGTGCCGTGATGGAGTTGTACGAGATGGGCGTGCTGACCAAAGAGCAACTGGGCATTGACGCCAAGTTCGGCAGCGCGCAGGCGCTGGCGCACTTTGCCGAGATCACCGCCAGGGGCGAAGGCTTCGGCAAGGAGATCGGCCAGGGCTCGCGCCGTCTGTGCGCCAAGTACGGCCACCCCGAGCTGAGCATGACCGTCAAGAGCCAGGAGTTCCCGGCCTACGACGCGCGCGGCATCCAGGGCATGGGCCTGACTTACGCCACCAGCAATCGCGGCGCCTGCCATCTGCGCAGCTACACCGTGGCCTCCGAGGTGCTGGGCATCCCGATGAAGACCGACCCGCTGTCGGCCGAAGGCAAGCCCGAACTCGTGATCGCTTTCCAGGATGCCACCGCGGTGTTCGACTCGGCCGGCGTGTGCGTGTTCACCAGTTTCGCCTGGGGCCTGCCCGACCTCGCCGACCAGTTGGCGCCGGCCTGCGGCGAGGAGTTCACGCTCGAGAACGTGGCCAAGATCGGCGAGCGGATCTGGAACATGGAGCGCGACTTCAACAACCGCGCCGGCTTCAGCAGCAAGGATGACACGCTGCCGCCGCGGCTGCTCAACGAACCCGCCAAGACCGGCCCCGCCAAGGGCCTGGTCAGCAAGCTGCCCGAGATGCTGCCCAAGTACTACAGTGCGCGCGGTTGGGACCATGACGGCCAACTGACCGCCCCGACGCGCGAGCGGCTGGGCCTGTGATTTCGACTCCCCCGTAGCGACTGCGGCCCCGGCCCAGCCGGTTGTCGCGGCGGCCACTTGATGGGGCGCGGGCCACTGGCCCCGCGCCCCTTTTCATTGGAGAAATGCGATGAAACACGTGATCCTCGGCGCCGGCCCGGCCGGCGTCATTGCCGCTGAGACGATCCGCAAGCACGCGCCGCACGACCAGATCGTGGTGGTCGGCGACGAGCCTGAGGCGCCCTACTCGCGGATGGCGATTCCCTACCTGCTGATGGGCGACATCAACGAAGCCGGCACGCACCTGCGCCACGCGTCCAACCACTACGCGCGGCTGAACATCAACCTGCTGCGTGGCCGCGCCAGCCAGGTCGACATTGCTGCGCGCAAGGTGACGCTGGAAGACGGCACCGCGGTCAGCTTCGACCGCCTGCTGATCGCCACTGGCTCGTCGCCGGCCACGCCGCCGATCCCCGGCATTGCCGGCCCCGGCGTGCACGCCTGCTGGACCCTGGCCGATGCACGCGCCATCCAGTCGCTGGCCAAGCCGGGTGCCCGCGTGCTGCAGATGGGTGCAGGCTTCATCGGCTGCATCATCATGGAAGCACTGGCTGCGCGCGGCGTCCAGCTCAGCGTGGTCGAGATGGGTGACCGCATGGCGCCGCGCATGATGGGCCCTGCGGCTGGCGGCATGATCAAGGCCTGGTGCCAAAGCAAGGGTGTGGCGGTGCACACCGGCGCCCGTGTCGACGCGATCGAGCGCGACGGCAGCCCGGTGCTGAAGGTCAGGCTGTCGACCGGTGCCGTGATCGAGGCCGAACTCGTGATCAGCGCCACCGGCGTCAATCCCAACATCGGCTTTCTCGAGCACAGCGGCATCCGCTGCCTGGTCGGCGTGCTGACCGACGAGCACCTGCAGACCACCGTGCCCGGCATCTACGCCGCGGGCGACTGCGCCGAAGCCTTCGACAAGGTCAGCGGCAAGACGATCGTCAGCGCGATCCAGCCCAACGCGGCCGAGCAGGCACGCGTGGCTGCGCTGAACATGGTCGGCCAGGTCACCGAACTGAAGGGGGTCACGCAGATCAACGTGCTCGACACGCTGGGGCTGGTCAGCGCCAGCTTCGGCCAGTGGGACGGCGTGCCCGGCGGCCAGCAGGTGGAGCAGACCGATGCGGCTGCCGGCCGCCACCTGAGCCTGCGGTTCGACGGCGACAAACTGGTGGGCTGCAACGCCGTCGGCTGGACCGAGCATGTGGGCGTGATGCGTGGCCTGGTCGAAGGCGGCGTCAGCCTGGGCGAGTGGAAGGACAAGCTGCTGCAAGACCCGAGCCAGTTGATGCAGGCCTATCTCGCCCGTGCGCAGGCGCAGGATGCCCACGCCCATGTGAAGTGAATCGGGCTGCACCCGCATCCGCCCCGCCATGCAGATCACCTTCAAGCTCTACGCCAGCCTGACCGAGTACCTTCCGGTTGACCATCGCCGCGGCAACCAGATGCCGCTCGACGTGCCGGCCGACGCCACCATTGCCAGCATCATCGAGCCCTTCAATCTGCCGCTGAAGATGGTGCACCTGGTGCTGATCAACGGCACCTACGTGGCGCCCGAAACGCGCGCCTCGCGCACGCTGCTCGAAGGCGACGTGCTGGCGATCTGGCCGCCAATCGCCGGCGGTTGACCGGCAGGTGAAGCGGGGTGTTCACGCCGCTCGCCGTCGAACGCTTCACGCGCGAACAAGGCTGCACGCAGACCGAGTGGGAGCGTGACCTGCCCGCGGCGGCGAAGCCGCACCGCGTCGAACGACCTGCGCCGTGCCAGGCCGTGGTGCAGATCGACTGCGGCGGGCAGTTGCACCTGGTATGGCTGGTGCTGCCGCCGCGGCAAATCGGATTGATCCACCTGCCGCGGTTGCAGGTCGACTTCCGCTTCGAGCAGGTGGACGCCCGAGCACGGACGGCCTTCATGCGCCGCTTCGACCTGTTCCTGCAGCGCGGGGGTGGTTGAATGGCACTGCGTGTGCTGGCTGCACGGCGCCGCTGACGAGCCGGGGGGGCAGGTCCGTAGCGGTCGGGCAGGAGCGCGCGCCGAGGTGGCTCTAGACTGCGGCTCTCGACCTGCCCTGCCCGACCCATGATCACTGCCGAAGAATTCAACCGCCGCGGCGCTGGCCACCTGCCCGGCCACCTGGGGGTACAGATCAACACCGTGGCCGAGCGCGAGCTGCGCTCGCAGCTCAGCGTGGTCCCGCACCTGATGGCGCCCAATGGCTATCTGCACGCCGGCACCATCGTGACGCTGGCCGACACCTCGTGCGGCTACGGCTGCCTGGCCCACCTGCCAGCAGGCGCCAGCGGCTTCACCACCGTCGAGCTCAAATCGAACCACCTGGGCACCGCGGTCGACGGCACCGTGGACTGCGTGGCCAGCGCCGTGCACCTGGGCCGCACGACCCAGGTCTGGGACGCCGTGGTCACGCATCGCCAGAGCGGCAGGACCTTGGCGCTGTTCCGCTGCACGCAGATGGTCCTCTATCCGCCCACGCCCAAGGTCTGACGCCGGGCGCCAACCGATGCAACCACCGGCCAAGCCGCCGAAAGACCCGCCCTGCCCCTGAGCACACCGATGAAAGCGCGCGGCGTCCACCTCCAGTACAGCTTCCAGCCAGACGAGCAGCACAGCGGCCAGCGCGGTGCCGACGTGCAGAACCCGTTGTTCGACCTGCTGTCGGCAATCGCCGAGCATGGCTCCATTGGGCATGCGGCCAAGGCGATGGGACTGTCTTACCGCCACGTGTGGGGCTCGTGCAAGCAGTGGGAGGCATCGCTCGGCGAACCGCTGCTGCAGTGGCTGCAGGGCCAGCCGGCGCGCCTGACGCCGTTTGCCGCGCGCTTGCTGTGGGCCGAGAAGCGTGCCCGCTCGCGCCTGGTGCCGCACATCGAGGCCTTGCGCGCCGAGCTCGAACGCGTGCTGGCCGACGCGCTCGACGGCAGCCAGCAGGTGCTGACAGTGCACGCCAGCCATGACCTGGCACTGCCACTGCTGCGCGACCAGGCGTCGGCGGCGCACCGTCTGCACATCGAGCTCAAGTTCACCGGCAGCATGGACGCGCTGCGCGCACTGGCCGAGGGGCGTTGTGCGGTGGCCGGCTTTCACGTGCCGCCACTGGCGCACAACCGCAAGCTGTTCGCGCGCGGGCTCAAGCCGCTGCTCGAGCCCGGCCGGCACAAGCTGATCGGCTGCATGCAGCGCACACAAGGTCTGATGCTGGCGCGCGGCAACCCGTTGGCGCTGCACAGCATGGCCGACGTTGCGGCGCGCGGCGCGCGCTTCGTCAACCGGCAGCAGGGCTCGGGCACCCGGCTGCTGGCCGACCATCTGCTGGCCGAGCAGCGGCTGGCGCCGGCGAGCATCGCCAGCTACTTCGCCAGCAGCGAAGACAGCCACCTGGCGGTGGCCGCCGCGGTGGCTGCGGGCGTGGGCGACGTGGCGCTGGGCATCGAGGCCGCGGCGCGCAGCTTCGGCCTGGACTTCGTGCCCCTGGTCGACGAGGACTACTTTCTGGTCTGCCTGGCGCAAACGCTGGAGATGCCCGCAGTGCAGGCCCTGCGCCAGGTGTTGCAGCTGCCGCAGTGGGCCGACACGCTGGCCACCCTGCCCGGCTACCGCACGGCGCAGGCGGGCGCGGTGCTGTCGCTGACGCGCGCGCTGCCGTGGTGGCAGTTCCGCAAGCCCAAGCGCGAGGGTGCGGTTGACGTTGGATTCGAGCGTTAGCAGCACGCGCTCGAGGTCGATCAGCGCTAGTCCCGGCAGGCATCGCAGGGGTCGAATTCATGCACCGCCTGCGCACTCGTCGCGCACCGCACCGGCTCTTCGCGGGCGACAGGTCCGGCGCCGCCGGCTCCGATGCACTGCTTTTGCTGGCCGACGTGGATCGGGTCGAAACCGCCGACGCGGGTGCCGAGAGCTCTCGCGCGGTCGCGGCTGTGAGGCTGCGGCGTAAACTCTGCCGCCTCGTCGACCCCTGCACCCGGGCCGCGCTCGCGGCGCGGTAACGTGTCCCATGACCTACGTTCTCAGCGCCCTGGCGGTATTCGTCGCCTACCTGATCGGATCGCTGTCGTTTGCGGTCATCGTCAGTCGCCTGATGGGCTTGTCGGACCCACGCAGTTACGGCTCGAAGAACCCGGGCGCCACCAATGTGCTGCGCAGCGGAAGCAGGCTGGCGGCCATCCTGACGCTGGCGCTCGACGCCCTGAAGGGCTTCTTGCCGGTGCTGGCCGCGCTGCTGCTGGCGCCGCGCATGGGCTGGGGTGAGGGCACCGTGGCCTGGGTCGGTCTGGCAGCCTTCGTGGGTCACCTGTGGCCGCTGTTCTTCCGCTTTCGCGGTGGCAAGGGCGTGGCCACCGCGGCCGGCGTGTTGATGGCCATCAACCCCTGGCTGGGCCTGGCCACGCTGCTGAGCTGGCTGATCATCGCCGCCTTCTTGCGCTACTCGTCGCTGGCTTCGATCGTGGCGGCGTTGTTCGCGCCCTTCTACCAGCTACTGATCTGGGGCGTCACGCCGGCGATACTGCCAATCACGGTGATGAGCCTGCTGCTGGTGTGGCGCCACGAAGGCAACGTCCGCAAGCTGCTGGCAGGCACCGAGTCTCGCCTCGGCCGCAAGGCTGGCGACCGCGCGCCAACGCAGGCCTCGGCCCAACCCCACGGGCATCACCACGCTCACCTCGCTCAGCACCGTGGGCATCGCAAAGGACACAAGTGATGGTTCAGCGCTTCGACGTCGGCCCGCGCATGTCGGAAATGGCCGTGCACAACGGCCTGTGCTGGCTGGCCGGCCAGGTGGCCGGCGACGCCACACAGGACATCCGCGGCCAGGTGCGCCAGGTACTGGCGGCGGTCGACGCGCTGCTGACACGCGCCGGCACCGACAAGGGCCGAATCGTGCGCTGCCAGATCTTCCTCAGCGACCTGGCCGACTTCGCGGCCATGAACGAGGTCTGGGAAGCCTGGGTCGTGCCCGGCCACACGCCGCCGCGCGCTACCGTGCAGGCCGCATTGGCCAAGCCCGAGTGGAAGGTCGAAATGGTGGTCACCGCGGCGCTGTGATCGAACTCTCCGGCGTCCTGCCGAGGGCCCAGGCGCGCTACAAGCCCAGCCGCGCCGGGTCGCCCCGCCCCTGCCGAATCAACACCGGAACGTCACCGCTGAGGTCGATCACCGTAGTCGGTGCCATCGGGCATGCGCCGGCGTCGACCACGGCCTGGATCACCTTCTGGAACCGATCGCGGATCTCCAGCGCGTCGTTCATCGGCTCGGTCTCGCCGGGTGCAATCAAGGTCGTGCCGAGCAACGGCTGACCGAAGATGGACAGCAGCTCCTGCAAGGCCTTGTGCTCGGGCA
Source organism: Rubrivivax sp. (assembly GCA_031408155.1). Lineage (GTDB taxonomy): Bacteria > Pseudomonadota > Gammaproteobacteria > Burkholderiales > Burkholderiaceae_C > Rubrivivax. The sequence continues at coordinate 3,612 of JANOJJ010000509.1, read as the reverse complement.
CACGCAGGCCGATCGTGCGCCGTGACGGGTGGCTGACGCGGCGCGGCACTTCCTTGGTCGCTTCGAGGATGAAGGTGTAGGGGCCCGGCGTGCCGAGCTTGAGCAGCCGATACTGCCGGTTGTCCACGCGCGCATAGCTGGCCAGTTCCGACAGATCGCGGCACAGCAGCGTCAGGTGGTGCTTGTCGTCGAACTGGCGGATGCGGCGCAACTGCTCCACCGCCGCCTTGTCGTCGAGCCGGCACACCAGCGCGTAGCTCGAATCGGTGGGCACCGCCGCCACGCCGCCGTCGCGCAGGATCTGGGCCGCTTGCTTGAGCAGCCGGGGCTGCGGGTTCTGCGGATGAACGTCGAACAACTGCGACATCGAACGCTCAACGGGTCAAGCGGATCGAGCGCAGGTTGACCCCGTCGGTGACCGAGTTGGTGGGCGCCAGGTCGGCAGAGCTGACCGCCAGGCCGGCCAGGTCGAGGAAGAAGGCGTACTGCCGCGCCCAGTGCCGCGGACGCTCGAAGCGCCCGGCGGCGCCGCTGTGACCGGCATTCATCTCCACGTGCAGCAGCAGCGGGTTGCGGTCGGTCTTGGTTACGCGCAGCCGGGCCACGTACTTGGCCGGCTCGTGGAACTGCACCTTCGAGTCCCACAGTGCGGTGGTCACCAGCATCGCGGGGTACTCGCGCGCAGCGATGTTGTCGTAGGGCGAATACGAAAACAGGTAGTCGTAGGCCGCCTTCTCGCGCGGGTCGCCCCACTGGCCCCATTCATTGGCGGTGAGCGGGATCGACGCGTCGAGCATGGTCGTCACGACGTCGACAAAGGGTACGTCCAGCGCCATGCCGCGGTAGCGCGCACCGGCCTGGTTGGCCAGCACGCCCATCAGCAGCCCACCGGCCGACCCGCCTTGCGTGAAGACCTTGCCGGGCGCACCCCAGCGTTCGGCCAGCAGGTGGTCGGTCACGTCGACGAAGTCTTCGAACGTGTGGTGCTTGTTCATCAGGCGGCCGCCTTCATACCAGGCCTGGCCGAGTTCGGTGCCGCCACGCACATGGGCGATCGCGATCACGAAGCCGCGGTCGAGCAGCGACTGCCGGTGGGCGGCAAAGTCGGGCTCGTAGGAGTCGCCGTAGGCGCCGTAAGCCTCGATCAACAGCGGTGCGCTGCCGTCCTGGCGCGCGCGGTCGAGTCTCCAGGCCAGCGTGACCGGTACCTTCACGCCGTCGCGGGCCGGGGCCCAGATCTGCCGCGTCCGGTAGGCCGCCGGGTCGTGGCCCTTGATCACCTCTTGCCGGCGCAGGACTTCACGGCCGCTGGCCAGGTGCACATCGATCACCGCCGGCGGGCGCACCATCGATTGCACCACCAGCTGCACGAAGGCGGCCGATGCGTCCCGGTTATCGCCCAGCGCGACCGACGCCGCCTCGCCGCCATCGACCACCCGCAGTTCCTTGCCGCTGGCCGCCGCCAGCACGCGCACGCGGCGCCGCGCCTGCACCCGCTCTTCGATCACGATGGCGTCGTCGAAGACCTCGAATCCCTCCAGCGTGGCATCGTCGCGCGCCGGCACGATGACGCGCCAGCGGTCGCGCTGGTCGGGGAGCTTCTCGGGCGCCTCGACGAGGTGGAAGTTGGGCACGCCTTCGTTGGTGCGCAGCAGCCAGCGACCGCCGATATGGTCGGCATGCAGGCGCACGCCATGCCGGCGCGCGAAGACCACCTTGGCCGCCTGCTCGGGGCGGTCCGCCGGAACGGCGCGCAATTCAGCGATGTCGCTGCCGTGGATGTCGATCAGCACGTGGCTGCGTGAGGCACTCGGGCGCACCTCGACGAACAGGGTCTTGTCGGCCTCGTCGTGCACCAGCACGTCGTGCGCCGGATCGTTGCCGCTCTGGTGGCGCCAGACCGCGCCACTGTGCAGCGTGACCGGGTCCTGCCGGACGTAGAACAGGTGACGACTGTCGGCCGCCCAGGCAATGCCCTCGAGCACGCCGCGGATGCGCTCGGGCTGCAGCCGCCGCGTGCGCAGGTTCTGGATGTACAGGTCGTGCGAGCCGCGGCCGATGACGTCCTCGGTCCAGGCCAGCCATAGCCCGTCGGGGCTGACTTGCACCGTGCCCAGGGTGTAGAAGCGCTGCACGATCGCCTGCTGCGGCAGGTCGAGCAGCAACTCGGGCCGTGCAGCCGGGTCGGGGGCTTCGGCCGTGCCGCGACGCCGCATCAGCTTGGGATGCTCGTTCGACCCTTCGTACTGGCGCCAGATCCACCAGCCGCGGTCGTATACCGGCACGCTGCTGTCGTCGGCCTTCACGCGCGCGACCATCTCCTGGTAGAGCCGGTCACGCAGGCCCTTGAGCGGCGCCAGCACGGCCTCGGTGTGGCGGTTCTCGGCCTCGAGGTGGCGCATCACCTCGGGGCGCTTGGTCTTGGGGTCATCGTCGCGCAGCCAGTGGTAGTCGTCGCGCCGCTCGCCATGCGGGCTCTTGACGACAAACGGCTTGCGCTCGGCCTCGGGCGCCTTCAGGCCCTGCGCTTGTACGACAGCACAGCACAACAGCGGCAGGAGCATGCGAAGCAGTCGCATGCCAAGATCATAGGCTGCCAGCCTGCCCGCCAGCGCGCGCGCCGCCGGCAGCCGCGTGAAGTTCAAGGCGCCAGCTCGAGCCTTACGCAGCAACCGGGACCAGGAAGTCGCGGCCGATGCCGGCGCCGATGTCGCTCACGCGGTCGAGAAACTGGGTCAGGTAGGCGTGCAGCCCGGTGGCCAGGATCTCGTCGATGCGGCCGTACAGCAAGTCGCTGTGCAGCCGGCCGGCTCGCCGGCGGGTCTCGCCGCTTTGCGCATTGGCCACCATGTCGAGGTTGGCCACCACTTCGTTGATGCAGGCGGCCAGCGAGCGCGGCATGTCGGGCCGCAGGATCAGCAACTCGGCCACCTTCTCGGGCACGATCACGTTGCGGTAGACCTTGCGGTAGATCTCGAAGCCCGAGACCGAGCGCAGGATCGCGCTCCAGTGATAGAAGTCGACCTCCTGTCCTTCGCGGCCCTGAGCCTGTCCATTGGCGGCGCCGAAGAAGTCGCCGCCGGCCAGGGCCTGGAACTTCACGTCGAGCAGCCGCGCCGTGTTGTCGGCACGCTCGAGGAAGGTGCCGATGCGCAGGAAGTACAGCGCCTCGTCCTGCAGCATGGTGCCCACCGTCACGCCACGCGACAGGTGCGAGCGGATCTTGACCCATTCGAAGAAGGCGCCCGGGTCGCGCTCGAACGCCCCTTCCTTGAGCAGCCGGTTGAACTCAAGCCAGGTCTGGTTGCTGGTCTCCCAGACCTCGGTGGTCAGTGCGCCGCGCACGGCCCGTGCGTTCTCGCGCGCCGCGCGCAAGCAGCACCAGATGCTCGACGGGTTGTCCTCGTCGCGCACCATGAAGTCCATCACGCTGCGCGCGTCGACGGCGTCGTAGTGCTGGCTGAACAGGCCGGTCAGCTCGCTGATCGAGAGCATGCCGCGCCAGCCCTGCTCGGCGGTGTCGGCGCCTTGCGGCAGCAGCGAGGTCTGGTAGTTGACGTCGAGCATGCGGGCGGTGTTCTCCGCGCGCTCCATATAGCGCGACATCCAATA
>JANOJJ010000482.1:0-6408 GCA_031408155.1 Rubrivivax sp. | reverse complement strand
GGCCGGTCTGCCGAGCGCTGTCGGACGGGGTCGACCGGTCGCCGGTCCGATTGGCCGCGCCTGGCAAAGTGTATACACTCGCGTCCACACGCCGCAGCGGCGCGGGTCTTGCATGGGCTGATCATGTTGCACCCTGTGCGCGGCGCCACAAGCCCGCTCAGAGCGCCCGCGGTGGTGAGCGGCAGGGACCTGACCTGACATGGATGCCTATTTGCTCGACTGGGCGAACCTGCTGTTGCGCTGGGTGCACGTCATCACCGCCATCGCCTGGGTCGGCTCGAGCTTCTACTTCGTCTGGCTCGACAACCACCTGATCCGCCCGCGGTCGCCCGACCTGCTGGACAAGGGCGTCGACGGCGCGCTCTGGGCGGTGCATGGCGGCGGGTTCTACAACCCGCAGAAGTACATGCTGGCGCCCAAGAAGATCGACACCGAACTGCACTGGTTCTACTGGGAGAGCTATTCCACCTGGCTGTCGGGCTTTGCGCTGTTCACGGTCATGTACCTGTGGAACGCAGGCACCTTTCTGGTCGACCCGTCGGTGCATGCCTGGACGCCGGCCGCAGCGGTGACGGCAGCACTCGCCTTCCTGATCGTGTTCTGGCTGGTCTACGACACGGCCTGCCGCACGCTGGGCGCGCGCGAAGGGGGTGAGCGCATGGTTGGCATTGCGGTCACGGTCTCCATCGTCGTCGCCTCGGTCGTCGCCTGCCAGTTGTTCGCCGGCCGCGCGGCCTTCCTGCTGGTCGGCGCGATGATCGCCACTGCGATGAGCGCCAACGTCTTCTTCTGGATCATCCCTGGCCAGCGCAAAGTGATCGCGGCCATGACCAGCGGGGCGCCGGTTGACCCGGTGCACGCCAGGCGCGGCAAGCAGCGCAGCGTGCACAACACCTACTTCACGCTGCCGGTGCTGGTGGCGATGCTGTCCAACCACTACGGCTGGCTAGTCGAAGGCCGGCACAACTGGCTGGTGCTGGTGCTGCTGATGGTGGCCGGCGCACTGATCCGGCACTTCTTCGTGGCCCGCCACAAGGCACATGTCACGGGCGTGCAGCCGCCCTGGGGCTATGCCGTGGCCGCTTCGGTGTTGATCCTCGGCTTGGCGGTGTGGCTGGCACCGGTGCCGCAGCCCGCCGGCGCCAGTGCCGCACCGGCCTCGTTTGCGCAGGTGATGGCGGTCGTTCAGCAGCGTTGTGTGGTCTGCCACAACGCACAACAGCAGCAGAAGAACGTGGCCCTGCACACGCCGGATCTGGTGCGCCAGCACGCGCTGGCGGTGTACCAGCAGGCGGCGGTGCTCAAGCTGATGCCGATGAGCAATGCAACCCGGATCACCGACGACGAACGTGCGCTGATCAAACGTTGGTATGAGACCGGGGCCGCTGCACGGTAAGCTCGGGGCCGATGTCGACGCAGAGCCTTGCCATGCCGCTGATCCGGGTTGAACTCGTGGAAGGCCGCAGCGTCGACCACTAGCGCGCGCGACGCGAAGCACACCCGTCCAGGCCGAAGCACAGATCCCGATGCGCGGGCCGCACGCCTTGCAGCAAAATGGCCCCGAAGCCGCCACGATCGGGCGGCAACGGACCGACACCCAAGGAGACGCCATGCTCGGCCAGATGATGCAGCAACCGCTGTTGATCTCGTCCCTCATCGTCCACGCCGAACGGCATCACCCGGAGCGCGAGATCGTGTCGCGCCGGGTCGAGGGCGACCTGCACCGAACCAATTACCGGCAAGTGGCCGCCCGCGCGCGCCGCATGGCCAACGCGCTGGCGGCGCTCGGGGTGACGATGTCGGACCGCGTGGCCACGCTGGCCTGGAACGGCTATCGCCACCTGGAGCTGTACTACGCCGTGTCGGGCTCGGGTGCGGTGCTGCACACCATCAACCCGCGCCTGCACCACGACCAGATCGTCTATATCGCCGACCATGCCGAAGACCAGTTGCTGTTCTTCGACCTGACCTTCCTGCCGCTGATCGCCGCAGTGGCCGGCCGTGCCAGCACCGTCAGGCATTTCGTCGCGATGTGCGACCGTGCGCACCTGCCGGCAGATGCTGCCGCCAAGGTGCCGGGGTTGTTGTGTTACGAGGACCTGATCGAGGCCCAGGGCGACCAGTTCGACTGGCCGAGTTTCGACGAGAACCTGGCCAGCTCCCTGTGCTACACCTCGGGCACCACCGGCAACCCCAAGGGCGTGCTGTACAGCCACCGCTCGACCATGCTGCACACCTTTGCGGCGGCGCTGCCGGATGCGTTGAACTGCTCGGCCAGCGACGTGATCCTGCCCGTGGTGCCGATGTTCCACGTCAACGCCTGGGGCCTGCCCTATGCGGCCTGCATGACCGGCGCCAAGCTGGTGTTCCCCGGCCCGGCACTCGACGGCAAGTCGCTGTACGAGCTGTTCGAGAGCGAGCAGGTCACCGTGTCGGCCGGCGTGCCTACCGTCTGGCAGGGGCTGCTCGGCCATGTGCAGGCGAATGGCCTGAAGTTCAGCACCATGAGGCGCACGGTGATCGGCGGTTCGGCCTGCCCGCCGGTGATGCTGCGCACCTTCGGCGAACAATACGGCGTGCATGTGTTGCACGCCTGGGGCATGACCGAGATGAGCCCGCTGGGCACGGTCTGCGCGTTCAAGCCGGTGCACCTGGGGCAGACCCAGGACCAGCGTTATGCCGTGATGGCCAGGCAGGGCCGTACGGTCTACGGCGTCGACATGAAGATCGTCGACCCCGACGGCAAGGAACTACCGTTCGGCTCGGAAGCCTCGGGCGACCTGCTGGTGCGCGGCCCCTGGATCGTGTCGAACTACTTCAAGGCCGAAGGCGGCGACCCGCTGCAGGACGGATGGTTCCCGACCGGTGACGTGGCCCGGATCGACGCCGACGGCTACATGCAGATCACCGACCGCAGCAAGGACGTGATCAAGTCCGGTGGCGAGTGGATCGGCTCGATCGACCTCGAGAACATCGCCATGGCCCACCCCGCGGTGGCGATGGCCGCCTGCATCGCGGCCAAGCACCCCAAGTGGGACGAGCGCCCGCTGCTGGTGGTGATGAAGAAGCCCGGCGCCGAACTCACGCGCGAAGAACTGCTGGCGTTCTTCGAAGGCAAGATCGCCAAGTGGTGGACGCCCGACGACGTGGCCTTCGTCGACGCCATCCCGCTCGGCGCCACCGGCAAGATGCAGAAGAACAAGCTGCGCGACCAGTTCAGGGACTATCAGCTGCCGACGGCTTGAGGCCCGGCGCGAGTCCAGCATGAGCCTGAAGACCGAAAGCACCGTCGGCTATTGGCAGGCCTTGTTGCCGGCCGAGCCACCACCTGCCGATGCACAGCCGCCGTGGCAGCGCAGCGTGCCGGTGGCGCTGCCGGATGGCCGCTGGCTGCGGCTGCCGATCCGGCCGCAGCCGGACGAGCCTGGACATGCCGTAGCCTCGCTGCTGAGCAACCATGCTGCGCTTGACGTGGTCGATGCGCTCGGGCAGTTGCTGGCGGCACGCCTGGTGCCCTTGGGCGCCGAGGTGATCGTCGGCTTGCCGACGCCGGGTCTGGCGCTGGCGCCGATCGTGGCGCGCGCGCTCGGCCACACGCGCTACGTGCCGCTGGCCACGTCGCGCAAGTTCTGGTACGACGATGCCCTGTCGGCCGCGGTGGTCGCGATCATCAGCCCGGTACCGGGCAAGCGGGTATTCCTAGACCCGCATCTGCGGCCTTTGCTCGAAGGCCGGCGCGTGCTGCTGGTGGACGACGCGGTGAGTAGCGGCCGCACGGCTCAGGCGCCGTGGGACTTGCTGGAGTCCTTGGGGGCGCACGTACTGGCACTGGGCGTGGCGATGCGCCAGGGCCGGCGCTGGGTGGATGAACTGGGCCCCGCCCGCGCCGACTGCGTGTTCGGCGTGTTCGACTGCCCCTTGCTGCGCGCGACGCCCGAAGGCTGGGTGCCTGCCTGAGCCCGCCCGTACAAGGACCAAAGGACCTTGCACGGCTGGTCATGCCCGATCAGTTGCAGTTGCTGACCAGCAGTTCGACCCGGCGATCAAGTGCGTCGGACAAGTCATCGCGCCCGTTGCCGACCAGGGTCTGCCTCGACCCGTAGCCCTTGGAGACCAGGCGCTTGGTGAGTTCAGGCGACAAGGCTTCGACCGACTTGCGCACCGAATCAGCACGCAGCAGCGAGAGCCGGTCGTTGATCGGCTCAGCGCCACTGGCACTGGAATGGCCACCGAACTCCATGCAGGTCTGGCGTTTGGCTGCGCGTGAGGCGATCTCGCCCAGCCACATCGGGTAGGGCAGCGGGCCGGCCTTGGGGTCGGTCCACAAAGCCGCCGTGCCGGGTCGGAACAGGAACTTCACGCCCAGCCGCTTGGCATCCAGGCCCTGGTCGATGACCGCACCGAAGGACTTGCGGGCGGCGTCCATGCGGCGCAGTTTCAGGTTGGTCAGGTACAGACCGGTGTGCACGCGCAGCTGGTTGCCGCCGGGGCTGGCCAGCGCGGTTTCGTACAGCTTGAGTGCGTCGGCGTAGTGGTTGTTGCCGTAGGCGTCGATGGCTTCGGCGATGGTGGCCGCGGTCAGGATGCGATCGAGGTAGTTGGGGTTGATCGGGTCGCCCGCGCGCGTGCCCTGGCAGGTGCGTATGTAGCCCGTGGTGGCGGCATCCTCCAGCCACACCGGCGAGTCGCGGAAATACGGCAGCGGGGTCGAATCGATACCCTCGGCCTTGGCGAAAGCCAGACCTTTGCCGACCAGCTTGCCGGTCTTCAAGTCGGCCAGCGCGAAGCAGATGCGAAAGGCCTCGCGCTTGCCTTCAGTCTTGCGCTCGTTGTTCACACTGGTGAAGGTGCCGATCAGGATCAGCGGGCCTCGTTGCACCGTGGCCGCATTGAAGGGCTGCACCGCATAGCGCGGATAGCTGTCCTGGATCAGCTTGGTCAGGCGCGCGCCCATCGCCCGCGTGGTTTGCGTCTGGGCACCGGTCACGCCGTCGATCAGTGGGTCGATCACCAGGTCGAACTTGCCGTCGGCAGGCAACTGCGCCTTGCTCAACAGGTTGTTGGCAGCACTGAGCACGGCGTCGTCGAAGGGCAGGATGGGCGGCGGCGCAGCCGGCGCGGCGGGTGTCGGTGCTGCTGCCGGCGGCGGCGCAGCCGGCAGCTCGGCGGCTGGCGCGGGCGCCGCCTCGGGAGCCGCAGTCGGCGCGGTGGGTTGGGCTGCTGGCGCGGCCGGCGGTGGAGACGTGCAAGCCGCCAGTGCAGCAACCGTCACTGCTGCCAACACCTGCAACATGGGGCCGCGAAAGAGACCGGAGGTCGAGCGGGACGGGTTCATTGCATCTCCTGAGCGCCGTACAGACGTTGCCACTGAGTATGCCTGTGCCTTGCATCGCGTTGCATCCGTTGCGACGAGGATCCGCGAGCGCAGCGACCGCGCCCGTTCACCGCGTGCAGCGTGACTGGAAGAAACTGGTCTGGTCGGGCGTCAAGGGCTCGCCGAGCTGCATCCGTTGCAACAGGTCGCTGCAACGCGGTTCGTTGCCGGTGCTGCGCGGCTCGGTGCGGGTCGGGGCCGGTTTGGCGGCGGGCTCGGTGGCCGCCCGCCGGGGCGATGCCGGGTCAGCCCGGCCAGGCGATGGTGTGCGCGCGGACGCAGCGGCGCGCGGCGTTGCACCGTCGTTGGTGCCCGGCTGGAGCGTACTGTTCGAGACCGTGCGCGCGGTGGACATCGGGGCGCTGGCAGCCAGCGTTGCGGCAGGTGGGACCGGCACCATCGGCGCGGGTTTCGCGGCGGGTGTTGCCACTCGGCTGGCGGCCTGTGGTACCGGTGTGACGCGCGCCGGCGAGGGTTTGCCCGCCCAGGGCCGGGCCACCAACATCCAGCCGGTCAAGACGAGCACGGCCACACCGGCACCTGCGGCCAACGGCAAGAACGCGGGCCGGGCGTAGGCCTGCTGGGCTTGAGGCGGCGCAGGCGGACGGCTGCTCGCCGGCGCCGGGGTGCGAAGGGGTGGCGGCGCCGGCGCTGACGCCGGTGGACGAGGTGGGGGAGGGGCAGCCGCCTGCGCCCGGGTTGAAGCGGGTTTCGGCGGCGCCGGTGGGGACGTGCCAGTCGGTGCTGGTCGCGCGGCTGCAGGGGCAGCCGCACTGCGCCCGACCGCCGTGCCTGGAGCCACCGTGCTGGCCTGGGCCGATGCAGGGCGTGCCTGCGACGGCCGGAACATGATGATCGTGGCTTCAGGGTCGAGCGGCGGTTGGTCGGGGTCGGTGGCGGGTGTCCTGGCCGGTACCGCGCTGCCGAATGGAACTTCGGTGATCAGGGTCAGTCCGTTCGGGTCCATCGGCGGCGACGTTCCAGGCACGGCGGGCGCAGGCGGTGCCACCCTGGCCGCGTGGGCCTCGTCGGGC
>JANOJJ010000474.1:0-5923 GCA_031408155.1 Rubrivivax sp. | reverse complement strand
CGACCATCCGGCAGCTGCTGTATCGCAGACGGCTCGAAGAGTCCGGTCAACGGTCTGAATGCCGGAGCTTCGTTGTGCATCCGGACATTGTCTGCTCGCGCCGACCGATATCAATGCACGAAGCGCTCTGCGCCTGGCTCGGACCTGGGGCTCAGGACTGCCGTGGTCGACATCACCACCTTGGTGGCGACCGGCCGCGCGTTGAAGCGCAGTGCCATCGAGCGCGAACCGGCCCTGCCGCGCAAGCTGCGCCTAGCGAGGTGTCAAAGCCGGTGTCGGGCGGTGGCGGCGCATCCTTGAACAAGAACCCTACGTTGCCGTTGGCACCGCAAGAGGGCAAACCCCTCGCCAACACACTCGCTGATCGGGGTTGGACCCTTCGTATCAATTTGTACGGTGTTCTCGACTTGATGTGGCGCAAGAGTCAAGCAGGCGGCCGTGGTTTTGGCCGACGAGGTGGGGCCAGGCCGATTGCGCAGCCCCCGGCTCCGTGAAACGCTTGGCCTTCGATGAAGGGCGTGATCCCCTTTGCACTTCAGGTCGTCGGAGGGTACGCCCATGTTGACGCAAGGCCAGGCCTTCAGGTTTACGGACGTGATGCGGGACAGTGCGTCGCCGCCAGCGGGTCTCGACAGCACCGATCAACCCCGCACTGCGCTGCCGGACGCTCGGCGGCCGCTTGCCAACTCGCCGGCAGCCTGTGGCGAATCACTGCCCTTTCGGGTCGCCATCGTCGACTCCGAAGCCGACCTGCAGCGGGTGCAACAAATGCGTCAGGCTGCCTACGGCCATCACCTGCCAGCGCTGGCAGCTCACTTCGGGCAACCCGATCCGATCGACCGCTGGCCCGATGTGACGATCTTCTACGCCGAGGACAAGGCGACCGGCCAGCTCGTCGGCTCGGCGCGACTGCAGTGCAACGGCAGCCAACCACTGCAGATCGAGCGCTGCCTCGAGTTGCCGCAGCACCTGGGCGGCCGTCTGCTGGTCGAAGTGACTCGTCTGGTCGTGATGGCCGGTTATGTCCATCCGGTCAAGTTGGCCATGGTCAAGGCGATCCATCTGTTCTGCGTCGCCATGCAGGCGGCGGGCATCCTCGCCGGGTCCAGGCCATCGCTGATGCGCCAGTACATGGGCCTGGGCTTCGAGGATCTGTTCGGCGACGGGCGACTGGTGCCGCTGGCGTACGCCGGTGGCCTCGATCATCGGGTGCTGTTCCGCGACACGGTGAACTCGCAAACCCAGTACCAGGAGCGTCTGCGGCCGGGCTACGACTTCGTGTTTCGCACCTACCACCCGGACATCGAGGTGTTCAGCGCCTTGGCCCGCATGTCCGAGCCACTGCGCCAGGTGCGTGCGGCGCATCGACCCTACATGCGCCCCGCGCAGTCGGCCACCGAGCTGGGCGTGCGCGGCCTCGCGGGGCCCGACCTGATCAGCGAATGTGCGGCCAGCACCTGATGCAGTTCCTGTTCGGTGAACGGCTTGCCCAGGAACGCATCCATGCCCGCTTCGCGGCAGCGCTCGCGGTCGCCCTGAAACACGTTGGCCGTCAGCGCCACGATGGGAATCCGCTCCAGCCCATGCTCGAGCTCGTAGGCACGTACCCGTCGACAGGCCTCGAAGCCGTCCATTTCCGGCATCTGACAGTCCAGCAGGACGATGTCGGGGCGCTGGCCCGCAGTGCACAGGCAGTCCACCACGGCGAGTCCGTTGCCGACATGTTCGACCTGCAGGCCATGGCGCAGCAGCGTGGCCTCGACCACGATGGCGTTGACCTCGTTGTCCTCGGCCAGCAGGACCATTGCACCACGCAGGCGCTGTTCGCCGGGCTCGGACTCGCCCGTTGCGGCCACCGCCCCGGCGTCGCTGGGTGGGCCGCATTCCAGCGGCAGGTCGACCTCGAAGACCGACCCACGCCCGAGCTCGCTGCGGCAAGAAATGGTGCCACCGAGCACCTGGCAGATCTCACGCGTGATGTGCAGCCCCAGGCCGGTCCCGCCATGTCGCCTGCTGGCTGATGAATCACCCTGGCTGAACGGTTCGAACAGGCGGTCGATCATTTGTGGCGTGATGCCCGGGCCGGTGTCGGACACGGTGATCACGATGCCCGCCCGGTCGTGCCGTTCATCGACCCGCAAGACCACGCTGCCACCCGGCTCGGTGAATTTGATGGCGTTGCCCAGCAGGTTGAGCAGGATCTGGCGCAGGCGGAAGGGGTCGGTGATGGCGACATAGGTCGGTGCGAGCAGGATCTCGGTCGACAGCGTCAGCTTGCGCTCCTGCGCATTGGGCCGGCACAGGGCCACGGTGTCGTCGATCACGCGGTTGACTTCCACGTCCGTCGGGTGCACATCGATCCCATGCGCCTTGAAGCGCGAGAACTCGAGGATGTTGTTGATCAGGCCGAGCAGATGCTCGCCGGAGCGGCGGATCAAGGCCACCGTCTCGCGATCGGCGGGCGGCACGCTTCTGCCCAGCGCGCGCGACAGGCCGAGAATGCCGTGCAGCGGCGTGCGCAATTCGTGGCTCATGTTGGCCACGAACACATCCTTGGCGTGGCTTTCCTGCTCGGTCCTGGCCAGCGCGAGGGTGAGTTGGTCGGTCAGTCGGGTGTTGTGAAAGCGCAGCGCCAGCAGTTCTGCGACGTGCCGCTCCGAGCGCCGTGCTGCAGCCAGCAGCAGCGCGAGAAAGGTCGCCACCGACGTGGCGCCATAGGCGCCGAGAGTGTCACCCCGCCACAGCAGGTAACCGATCGCCGGCACGATCATGCCGCCGGTGTAGGCCAGACAGGCCCGCGAGTCGACATGGAGCGCGAAGGTCGCCACGGCAGCCACCGCGCACAGCGAGGCGACGACGATGGTCATGGCGGCCGGGTTGTCCGGCACCATCAGCAGCACACCGGCCGATCCCCAGGTCAGGCCATCGAACAGCAGCAGCGCGATGCCCCAATCGAGCCAGGCCAGCGAATCGTTCTTGCGCCGAGCGAACAGCAGCGCGTGGACAACCCGAGGCAGCACGACCAGGCACTTGGCGGCGACCCATCCGATCAGCACGGCGGCGGGGACCGCTCCACGCATCTGCAACGCCAGCGCACCGGCGAAGGCGGTGGCCAGCAGCATGCCGGGCAGGGGTGTCTCGAACAGCATGCGCATCTGTTCGACCCGGACATTGTCGTGGACCTCCTGCTCCATGCGCAGAATGATCGCACTTCGACGACTGTTGCTATCCCTGAAAGTTGTGCGGCTTTTGCCATCAGTTTAGAGCACCGCCCCGAGTCGGTCCGCGCCAAAGGCCTTGCCGGTCTGGCCTCGGCCCCGTTGCGCCCGCGTGCTGAAGCCGAATCCGCGGCTCCTTCGCGGCATGTGGTGCCGGACCGCGCTGGCCTGCAAGGTCCCTGGGCTTGGTTGGACCACAATCATCGGCAGCGCGCCTGGAGGTGCCTGCTTCAACCCTTCTGCCGATCCATCGGCCATCACGAGACCGACATGGCGCAACCGACCCAGCCCCTGCCCCGCGACGTCGTAGCCGGGCTCGAGCGCGGCGACAAGATCGAGGCGATCAAGCGCCTGCGCGAGGCCACCGGGCTCGTCTTGGCCGAGGCCAAGGCCGTGGTCGAACAGCACCCCCGCATGGGCACCACGGCCGGGGTGGCCGCCGATGAGGTGCTGCAGCAAGTCGTCGCGGCGCTGCAGGCAGGGCGGCTGCTCGAAGCCATCAAGCTGCTGCGTGCGCACTCCGGCCTGGGCTTGAAGGAGGCCAAGAACCGGGTCGACGCGCTGCGCCGGCAGGTCCAGGCATCGGCGTCCCCGCAAGGGCTGGCCCCCGGCGAGGTGCCGCGCAAGGGGTGGCTCGGCAGGCTGCTGTTCGCGGTGCTGCTGGCCGCCGTGCTGGCCTGGCTGTTCCTGCGCGGCTGATCCTGCACCGACCGTCGTCGATGCGGCCTAAAGGCGCTGCGGCTGCCGGCCAGGGCTCCAGCCAGACGGGCCCATGCGGCAACCACCCCGGCGACTGCCGGTGCCGCCTTCGGGTCGCGCGGTGCGCCTCGGTCGTCGAAGGCCCCGTGTGTATTTCCCAGCGCATACTCCTGCGGCAGCACGCTCATCTGGAAGGCCATTTGCAGGTACTGGCGCAGGAAGTTGATCGAGCGCAGGGCGCCGCCGGGTCCGGGGGATGCCGACAGCAGCGCCACCGGACGCCCGCCGGTTCGCTTGAAGACCTCGAGCGGGACGAAGACGCCGGCGCAAACCGTGATCGCGTCGGCGGCACGCGAATCCCGATTCATAGACGCGATCGCCGCGGCCAGCGCGTCGCGCACCATCGGGTTCCGGCGCAGCGGTGCGACAAGTCGGAACACCCGTGCCATCCGCTGGCTGGACTTCCGTGGCATGAGGGTCGGAGTCCGTCGTAACGGACGCCAGGGGCCTATCGCCCTGGAGTCGGCAAACGTCATCCTGTCATCAACTGGATCGGATACTGAGGATTCGCCGCCAGGCGTCGGTGGATTTCACCCGTCCACCGAGCCGCGCTCACCGGAGAACGATTGATGGACTTGCTCAGGACTGCCGTGGTCGACATCACCACCTTGGTGGCGACCTGCCGCGCGTTGAAGCTCAGTGCCATCGAGCGCGAACCGGCCCTGCCGCGCAAGCTGCGCAATCGCTTGCGTCGGGACATCCGGCGCGGGACGGTCGCCTACATCGATGTCTTGGCCCGATCCAGGCGAGGCCGGGTGGACGACGACCTCCTCGACAGCTGTCGCCTGGCAGCCGAGCAGCAGATGGCACATGCCGTTGCGCACCAGGAGTCGCTCAGGCGTGTCATGGCCAGCGAGGCCGGATCGCTGGATGGCCTGGCTGCAGCGCGGCAGGACCTCTGGCGCCTTGCGCAGATGGCGATCTACCTGCGTGTCGGCACCGTAACCCTGCGCGACTCCGGCGGCTGGATCGACGCCGACACCGCCCGCACCTTGGCCGGCCGTCTGCGCCGCCGCTTTCGCAAGGCCCTGGTCGCCTATGCACGGGCTACCCTGCGCAGCAAGGAATCCAAGGGACGACTGATCGCCACGGCACGCGCGGCTGCGTTGGCCGAGATCGGCAAGCGCGGCGCTGCCGAGGCCGAACGGCTTGCCGATCTCGAAGCGGATGGCGACTCGACGCGCACGGTCATCAGGCGGGGTGTGACGAAGCCCTTGTTCGACCTTGCGCTTGACTGGCAGCGCCCAAGCCCCAGGCCGGCAGGTTGACCGCCGTCACCGTGCGCAGCAGCCTCCACCAGGCTTCGGTGCTGGCCGGCATGGCGATCGCCCGCGGTCAATGGCCCTTCTTCGGCCGGCCGATCTTGACCGGATCGATGAAAACGCCAGCGTCCTGGCCCTGCTGGCCACCTATGCGGCGCTGCTGGCGCTGCAGGTGCCGCTGGCCACGCTGATGACCGGCTTCGGACTGGCCATCGCAGCGGCGATCACGCTGCTGCCGATGACCTCGTCCCAGTCCTGCGCCAGCGCGCGCAGGCGGGCAGCCTGCACGAACGCTGGCCGCAGGGATCGAGCTCGGCGCGCACATCCGCATGGGGCAGGCCTTGATGCAGCCGCCGGCTGTGCCGGCCGTGTCATCGAACTGACCGCTCGCCGTCACCGCAGCGTCATGAACGAAGCCGAGCATGCGCCGCGATGAAGCCGACTCTCGACCTGGTGTACTTCGACGCCGGCGGCGGCCACCGCGCCGCGGCGCTGGCCCTGCGCGACATCCTGCAACTGCAACGACGGCCCTGGACCGTGCGCCTGGTCAACCTGACCGAGGTGCTGGATCGCGAACAGCGCTTCCGGCGCTACACCGGGCGCACGCCCGAGGACCTGTACAACGGTCGCCTGGCGCTTGGCTGGACGCTCGGTCTGTCGCACGAGCTCAAGCTGCTGCAGGCC
>JANOJJ010000455.1:0-11223 GCA_031408155.1 Rubrivivax sp. | reverse complement strand
ATCAAGATGGGCAAGACGCGGGGCTACCTGACACACCAGGAAATCAACGACCACCTGCCCGAAAAGCTGGTCGATGCCGCCTGTTTGGCGACTGACGGCGCGGCCGTCGATGGCAGCAAGGTCGCCATCGCAGTCCTTGCGGGGCAACGGCCGGTCTGCAAGCCGCCGCTGACCAGCCGGCCCCTGAGGGCCAGGTCGGGCTTCAGAACTCGAACGACAGGCCGGCGCCTGCCCGCCGCTCGCGCGCCGGACCCGCCGGCGCAGACCAGTTGAGTGTGAGCGCCGCCACGTCCGGCCAGGCCGCCCAGCGCACCGACAGGCTCGGCGCCGGTCGCTGGCCTGATTGGGCGCCCCATTCGGCACGCAACTCGACTGCGTCGCCCAGCGCCTGCTCGACGCCGAACGTCCAACGCGAGGCGTGGCGCCGCTCGCGATGATCGCGCACGGACTCGACCTTGAGTTCGACTCGCAACCACGGCGCCAACTGAAGTCCGGACTCAAGGCCGATGAACTGCCCGCTGCGCTGCCAGCCACCGAGGCTTCCGCGCTGACCGTCGACGCCGTAGACCAGCGCCCAACCCAAACCAGCCGGACCGCTGTTGGGCAAGACCGTTCTGCCTTCGATGCCCAGCGAGCGCTCACTCGAACCTGCACTGCGCTGACGGGTCAACGACACGCTGAGTTCGGTCTGCCAGCCGATGCCGCAATCGAGCGCGAGCGCACTCTCCCGTAGCGCAGGCTCGGCAGTCGATCGCCGCTGCTCGATGGACAGGTCCAGTTGGCAGTCGCCGGCTTCGGTGTCGGAATCGTCGCCGACCCGGAATCGTTCTGCTCGTGCGCTGCTGCAGGCCAACGAGCAACACAGTGCAGCCAGCGCAAGGTGATTGGGGCTCATCGTCGTCTACCTCGCAGGTTGCGCAGCCGGCGATTGTGCAAGCGCACGAGCCGCAGGCGTTACGGCGCCTGCACGTACGTCAAAGCGCCAGGCCGAAATCAAACCCGCGTGCAGGCCGTGCGTCAAACAGCCAATCGACAGATCCGCGGCGCCGGCCGACGCTGCAACGACCGCCAATTCCCGGCGGCCGGCAACCCAAGGAGTGGACGATGACACGAGAACATAAGCTCGAGAGCCAGCGCGCCGCACGCTGGTTGGCGTGTGACTGGCGGCGCGCGCTGGCGGCCATCCTGTGCAGCCTGACCTGCAGCCTGGGCACAGGCGTGGCCGGGGCAACCGGGGCCGACGACGATGAATCCGAGCCGAGCGACGGTCGGACCTGCAGTGCGTCGGTCAACCTGCTGTTCAGGGCCTGCGGCCACGAAACCCGTGACGACTATTTGGTGGCGCAGGCCAAGTGCCTTCACCTGGCCGACCCGTTCAAGCGCAGCGAATGCAAAGGCCAGGCTCGCGCAGCGCGCCGCGAGGCGACCCGCCATTGCCGCGCGCTGAAGGATTGGCGCAGCGCGGGCTGTGGCGTGCTGGGCGAAGGGCGCTACGACCCCCCGTTCACGCCCGATCTGTTCGACAGCGACTTTCGGCAGTTGTCCAACCCCAACCCGTATTTCCCCCTCGGAATCGGCCATCGCTGGGAGTTTCGCGGCGGCGATGAGCACAACATCCTGGAGGTGACCAACGAAACCAAGAACGTCGAAGGCGTCACTTGCATTGTGCTGCGCGACCTGGTGTACGAAAGCGGCGCGCTGAAGGAAGCCACCGACGATTGGTACGCCGCGGGCCGCGACGGCAGCACGTGGTACTGCGGTGAGGAAGTCAAGGACTACGCCAGTTTCGATGGCGACCGGCCGCAGCGCCCGGAACTCGTCAGTCGCGACGGGTCGTTCAAGCATGGCGTAAACGGCGACAAGGCGGGCCTCATCATGCCCGCCCGCCCGCGCGCGGGTCAGTGGTACCTGGAAGAGTTTTCGCTCGGCAACGCGGAGGACGTGTCGGAAGTGGTGTCGGTCACCTATTCGTACGGCAACAGCGCCCAACTCGATCAGTTGGTGCCGCGCGAACTGGCACTGCGTTTGTGCAACCGCGACTGTGTGGTGACGCGGAACTACTCGTTGCTCGAACCCGGGATCTATGCGGTCAAGTACTATGCGCGCGGCATCGGATTCTTCCTGGAGACCAAACCCTTGGCAGGACAACGACTTCAACTCGTGGCCTGTAGCTTCGACACCCGCTGCGTGGCCTTGCCTGGACCTTGAAAGCCTGCCCGGCCGCAGCCTCAAGTGAACGACATGCTCGATACCAGAACGCGCGCCTGGGCTGTGCTCGCGGTGGTGATCGGCATCACGCTCTTCCTGGGCATCGAGTTGCTCGAGGAGCCCGGCAAGTCGGGCGGCGAATTGATGTTCGACCTGCTCAAGATCGCGCCGGTGGTCATCACCAGCGTCGGCGTGGCGGTGCTGTTTCGCGTGACCCAACTTCAGCGCGACGAGCACCTGCAGGTCATCCGCGACCTCGAGATCGCGCGCCTGGAAGGCCAGCGCTGGCGCAATGAGTCACGCACACTGCTCAACGGTCTGGGTGAGGCTATCGACGTCCAGTTCAAGCGCTGGCACCTGTCCGACGCCGAGCGCGAGGTCGCTCTGTTGCTGCTGAAGGGCCTGAGCACCAAGGAAGTGGCGGCCGTGCGCGGCGGCAGCGAACGAACGGTGCGCGAGCATGCACGCTCGATCTACTCGAAGGCCGGTCTTACCGGCCGCGCCGCGCTGGCGGCCTTCTTCCTCGAAGACCTGCTGGCACCGATGGAGGGCCCGCTGTAGAGCAGCACGCAGCCCGCAGCGCCGGAGTGGCCATCCGTTCGGCGACCGTGGGCCGGAGTCCACGCCGCCCGACTGGCCCATCCAGCCCGGCTTGCAGGCCCGATATCGTCGAGCCCAGCCGGCCCCGACCAGACAACCGTTTCAGGCGCCGAGCCGGGTTCGAGCAGGGACGCTGCCAGGGGACGGCTTGGACCTGGCCGCCGCCCGCTGCGTTCTGCACGCGCGCAGATCCGCTTCGACCGCTGCCAGTGCCAGCAGCTCCTGGAAGCTGTCGCGCAGGCATTGCGCGAAGGCTTCAGGGTCGGGCATCAACTCGCGGCAACTGGTGGGCGAGATGACGATGCGGCCGTCGTAACTGGTGACCGCAAACGCCAGACCCATGCCATCGCTGATCGGCAGCATGGCCGACCAGTAGCTCATGCGCGCGCCGCACAGGTACAGCGGCGCCTGCGGCCCAGACACGTTGGTAATGCTGCAGGCAGCCAGCGGCGCGCCTCCGCCTGCCTGTGTGCGCGTGACCAGGCGGGCCGCACGACTGAGCATCGCGGCCGGGCCCTGTGGCGCGACTGCGGATTGTTCACGCGCGCCCACGGCCGGGCCCACGGCTGCAGGGCCCGAGCTCTGGGCGCAGATCGCGCGCAGTCGCTGCACCGGGTCGTCGAGCTCGGTGGCCAGCGCGACGCGCAGCCACGACAAGCCGTGCGCCGGGTCACTGTCGGCGCCCGGCCGGACCGACAACGGCGTCAGCGCGACCAGGCTGGTGGCCGGCAGTTCGTCGTGTCCATCCAGGTAGCGGCGCAGCGCGCCGCCGCATACCGCCAGCACGGCGTCATGCACGGTCGCGCCCCTGACCAGCGTGCGGATGCGCTTGAAGTCGTCGATGCCGAAGCGGCGCGTCTCGAACACCCGATGCGGCGACACCACCGAGTTGAAGCGCACCAGCGGCATCGCGGCATAACGCAGCTGCAGCTCACGTGCCAGCGCCAGCCGGCTGGGCGCCAGGCTGAGCAACCGGCGCGCCAGCGACCCGGCCAGGCGGCCCGGCGCGGTCAGCCCGCGCAGCACGCCACGGGCCAGCAACGGCAGCATCGACGGCGCTCGCTCGGCAAACCACGGCGCCGGTGGCGGCGCAGCGGCGCTGAGCGGCGACAGGTCGTGCAGCCGAGTCGTCAACTCACCGTCGTGCTCGAAGTCCAGCGCTGCATGGTGGGTCTTGGTCAGCAGCGCGAAGCTGCCTTCAGGCAGGTCGACAACGCTGTCCAACCCCTCGATCACGTGGATCTCCCACAGGGGACGGTTCAGGTCCAGCGGCCGGGCGTGGATGCGCGAGACCTGGATGCAGAACTGGCGCCAGTCACCCGGCTTGGGCAGCGCAAGGTGGCGCACGTGGTACTCGAGGTCGAACTGCTCGTCGTCGGTCCAGTACGGCCGGTCCAGCCCGAGCGGCAGTTGCAGCAGCCGGCGACGGAACACCGGTGCAGCGCCGAGCCGGCTTTCGACGTGCGCCAGGATGGTCTTGAAACGCACCTTGCCCGCCGGCGCGGTGCTCTGGTCGTAGATGTGCAGCAGCGTGACGTTGGCATTGGCGTGCGCGTTGTCGATGGCCAGGAAGGCGGCGTCGTGTTCGCTCAGCTGCTGCATGGTGGCTTCAATATACCTGTGGATGTACCGCCGACGCGTGCGGGCGGTGCGGCCGGCATTGCCGCGCCAGCAGGCGTCGATCTCGGCCACCGTCGCCCCCGGCGCCGCTGGCCAAGCAGTCAGACGCGGCGCGGCGCCAGGAAGGTGGCCGCGGGGTCGAGCGTCGCGCGTCGTCCGATGTCGTCCCGATGCTCGGCCAGCCAGCGGTCGGCCGCGGCGCAGCCCAGCCCATGCAGGTGCTCGAGGAATCCGCGGTCGGTGTTGAGCTTGCTCGACGGATGCAACCGGGCCAGGCCTTCCTCGTCGGCGATCATGTGCAGGCGCAGGTCCTTGTACTCGCCCTCGTTCAGGCGACCCTGCTGTACCAGGCGCTGCACGAAGCCAATGGCGCGCATTTCGGCCACCAGGCCGGCGTTGACGGTCAGCTCGTTGACGCGCTCGGCGATCGCCTCGGCGCTGTCGGCCAGGTCGGGCCGGACCAGCGGATTGATCTTGACCAGCAGCACGTCGAGCGTAGCGGTCTCGTAGATCAGCGGCCAGATCGCCGGGTTGCCGCTGTAGCCGCCGTCCCAGTAGGGTTGGCCGTCGACCACGACGGCGCGAAAGAGCTGCGGCAGACAGGCCGAGGCCAGCAGCGCGTCGACCGTCAGGTCGTCGCGGTGGAAGATGCGCGGCTGCCCGGTGCGCACCGCGGTGGCGGCGACGAACAACGACAGCGGCCCCTGGCGCAAGGCCGGCACATGCACATGGCGGGTCACCACGTCGCGCAGCGGGTTGATGTCGAAGGGGTTGAACTGGTACGGGCTGAAGGCGCGCAGGAACTGCTGCATCCAGGCGGCCATCGGGTGATGATCGAGGTTGAATCCGGGCACCGCCGCCATCGACGCGAAGGGGTTGCTGCCATACACGTGCGGCCAGCCCGTGGCCGGGCTGCCGAAACAACCGCCCTGCCCGGCCACATCGAGCCAGAAGGCCCGCAGCGCCTGGCGCGCGCCGCTGCGTCCGCGCTCGGCCCAGCCGGTGGCCATCACGGCCGCGTTCAGCGCCCCGGCGCTGGTGCCCGAGACGCCGTCGATGGTCAGGCTCTCGTCTTCGAGCAGGCGATCGAGCACGCCCCAGGTGAAGGCGCCGTGCGAACCACCACCCTGCAAGGCCAGGTCGAGCGGTGAATCGAGGCGGCGGCGATCGCGGCGGCTTGGCATGCAGTCCTCCCGGTGGCGCGGTGATGTGCTGCAAGGTTACCGTGAGCCGCACGCGGGATACTGGCCACGATGAACGCTTGGCAGTCTGCGCCCCTGCTCGACGAGCCGATGCCGCTGCTGCACCTGTGGCTGGACCCGCGCGGGCGCATCAGCCGCGCCACCTTCTGGCGGCACGGCGTGCTGGCCTTGTTCGGGCTGGCACTGCTGCTGCGCAGCCTGCTCGACATCGCCCGCCTGCCACCGGACCAGGTGGACCAATGGGTCAGCCTGCTGCTGGCCTGGCCGCTGATCGCGATCTCGGCCAAGCGCTGGCACGATCGCGACCGCTCGGGCTGGTGGGCGGCCGTGCTGCTGATCCCGGTCGGCGGCGTGGTCTGGCTGCTGCTGGACAACGGCTTCGTGCGCGGCACTCCGGGGCGCAACCGCTTCGGACCACCGCCGCCGGCCGAGGGTCGTCAATAGCGCCCGGTAATGCCCGCCAGCCGCAGGTAGGTGATGGCCACCCAGGCCACCAGCCCACGCTTCAGGTGGCCGCGCCAGCCGGTGCTCGCCGGCAGGTCGTGCACCTCTGACGATGCGGCGCAGGCCGACTCGAAGCGCTCGGCCAGCATGCCAGCGAAGTCGCGGTCACGCACCACGACGTTGGCTTCGAGGTTGAGCAGCAGCGACAAGGGGTCGATGTTGGAACTGCCCACCGTCGCCCAGTCGTCGTCGATCACGGCCACCTTGGCGTGCAGGAAGGCCGGCGTGTACTCGTAGATGCGGACGCCATGGGCTCGCAGTTCGTCATACAGCGCACGCGCGGCCAGTGCGGCGATGCGGTAATCGATCTTGCCCTGCATCAGCAGCCGCACCTTCACACCGCGGCGCGCGGCCTGGCGCAGGCTGCGCCGAAAGCCGCGGCCGGGGTAGAAGTAGGGCACCGCAATGTCGACCCGGCTGCGCGCGGCGCGGATGGCCTCGACATAGGCGCGCTCGATGGACCGGCGCTGGCGCACGTTGTCACGCACGACGAAGGCCGCAGCCACCGGGCTGGGTTCGTCGTCCGGCAGACCTTCAGGACCGCGCCCGCGCAGACGCCGGATCAGCCGCAAGGTCTCGTCCACCGGGCGCCGGCTGACCGCCAGCGCGCGTACCTCGTCACGCCACTGGTGACCCAGCCGGGCGCGCGTCCACATGGCGCGCGCGGTGGTCTGCACGGCCAGCACCAGCGGCCCGCGCACGGCGACGGCAAAGTCCAAGCGCGGCAATTCGGTCCAACCGTGCGCGACGTCGTGGCGATCGTCGATGATGTTGATGCCGCCGACGAAGGCCACCTCGCGGTCGACCACGCACAGCTTCTGGTGCAGGCGGCGCAGCTGGCCGGGCACCAGCCACGACCACCAGCGCTCCATCGGGCGAAAGACCTCGAGCTCGATGCCGGGCTCGGCCAGCCACTGGCGCAGCCGCGCCAGCGTGGAATGCGAGCCGAAACCGTCGACCACCACGCGCACCGCCACGCCGCGGCGCGCCGCGGCTTGCAGCGCCTGGGCGATGGCCAGGCCGGCGCCGTCGTCATTGAAGATGTAGGTGGCCAGCCAGACCTCGCTGCGTGCCTTGGCCATCGCAGCGGCCATGCTCGGGAACAGCTCGTCGCCGCCTTGCAGCAGTTCGACCTGGTTGCCGCCCACCAGCCGCGCGGGCGGTACCGCGTGGCCAGATGCCGCGCTGGCGTCGGGGTCGTTCTGGTCCATCGGGCCCGAGCCTTCAGGCCGGTTCGAGCTCGGCCACCAGCGGCAGGTGGTCCGACATGCGTGCCCACGACAGGCCGCGCGGCACCATGGTCGAGCGGCAGGCCAGGCCGCGCAGGTAGAAGCGGTCGAGCGCGAACACCGGCATCAGCGACGGGAACGTCGGCCGCGCGCCACCCGACTGCGGCCGTGCGCGCTGCAAGCCGATGTCGGCCATCGGTGCATCGAGCTTCTCGTTCCAGTCGTTGAAGTCACCCGCCACGACCAGCATTTCGCCGTCCGGCACCTCGCTGCGGATGAATGCCGCCAGGCGCTGCACCTGGCGCACGCGGCCGGAGTGCACCAGGCCGAAATGCACGACCACGGCATGCACGGTCGCGCCGTTCCACTGCACCGTCACATGCAGCAGGCCGCGCTGCTCGAAGCGGTGGTCACTCACGTCGTGGTGGCCCACGTCGCCCAGCGGCCAGCGAGCCAGCAGTGCATTGCCATGTTCGCCGTGGCGCGTGACGGCGTTGGTGCGGTACGCCACGTCATAGCCCGCCGGCGCCAGAAAGTCGGCCTGGCTTTGATCGGGCCAACCGAAGGAGGTGCGCTCGAAGCGCTGGGCATGCCGGGTATGGAACAGATGCACTTCCTGCAGGAAGACGATGTCAGCGTCGAAGGCCTCGACCGCCAGCCCCAGGTTGTGAATTTCGAGCCGCTTGCGCATGCCCACGCCACGCACACCCTTGTGGATGTTGTAGGTGGCCACGCGCAGGCCCCCGATGCCGGACCGCGGCGGCATCAGGGTCGATTGCAGCGGGACGCGCCTGATCATGTCGACGCGAAGCGCGGCAGGTGCAGGATGGCCTCGGCATTGCTGGGCGAGAAACAGCGCTCGGCGGCCTCGCGCCAAGGCAACCAGGCCTGGGCCAGGTGCTCGCGCGGGTTGAGCGTGGCGCTCAGGCGCTCCGGCAGGGTCAGACCGAACACATGCTCGGTGTTGTGCGTCACGCCCGCGGCGTAACGATGGCGCCAGACGGGGTAGATCTGGTAGACGTTGCAGAGCTGCCAATCACGAAGAGTGCCCGTCGTGATGCCGGTCTCCTCGGCCACCTCGCGCAGCGCCGTCTGCTCGAGCGCTTCGTCATCGGTGGCCAGCGATCCGGTCACGCTTTGCCAGTAGCCGGGCCTGTCGGCACGCTCGATCAGCAGCACCTCGAGCGCCGCGGTGTGGATCACCACCAGCACCGAGCGCGGGATCTTGAATGGCCGCGCAGTCATCGGTTGCGGCGCCGCCGCACCGCCTGCGCCAGGCCACGCAGCAGCGGTTCGGTGTCGAGCCAGCCAATGCAGGCATCGGTGATGGACACGCCACTGGCCAGCGGCTGGCCGCTGATCAGGTCCTGCCGGCCTTCGTGCAGGTGGCTTTCGACCATCACACCGGTGATGCGCCGCTCGCCACCTTCGATCTGGCGCGCGATGTCGGCCGCGACGTCGATCTGTCGGCGGTGCTGCTTGGCCGAATTGGCATGTGAACAGTCGACCATCACTTGTTCACGCAGACCCGCCTGGCGCAGCACGGCGCAGGCCGCATCGATCTGCTGGGCCGCATAGTTGGGCGTCTTGCCGCCGCGCAGGATGATGTGGCCGTCGGGGTTGCCCCGGGTTTCGAAGATCGCCGCCGCGCCCATCTTGGTCATGCCCATGAAGGAGTGCGCCGCGCGCGCGGCCAGCACCGCGTCGGCGGCGATCTGCACGCTGCCGTCGGTGCCGTTCTTGAAGCCGACCGGGCAGCTCA
This sequence comes from Rubrivivax sp., assembly GCA_031408155.1. Classification (GTDB taxonomy): domain Bacteria; phylum Pseudomonadota; class Gammaproteobacteria; order Burkholderiales; family Burkholderiaceae_C; genus Rubrivivax. Next base: position 2,098 of record JANOJJ010000455.1, on the reverse strand, counting down.
GTCCCGACGCCAGCTGGCGATGGCTCTGGCTTTCGGTGGTGCGCGCGCCGATCGCCCCCCAGGCGATGAGGTCGCTGATGTACTGCGGCGACAGCAGGTCGAGGAACTCGGTGCCCGCCGGCAGGCCCAGCGCCGAGACCTCGAGCAACAGCTCACGCGCACGGCGCAGGCCTTCGTTGATGCGAAAGCTGCCGTCCAGCCGCGGGTCGTTGATGTAGCCCTTCCAGCCGACCGTGGTGCGTGGCTTTTCGAAGTAGACGCGCATCACCAGCAGCAGTTCGCCGGCCAGTTCGTCAGCCAGCGGCTCGAGGCGGTGCGCATAGGCGATGGCCGCGTCGTGGTCGTGGATCGAACACGGGCCGACCACCGCCACCAGGCGGTCGTCCTGACCCTGCAGCACGGCACCGATGGCTTGCCGGCTGCGTTCGACCAGCGACTCGATCGCCGGCGTGACCGGCAGGTCCTCGAGCAGCAGCGCCGGCGAGACCAGCGCGCGCACGGCGGCAATGCGCACATCGTCGATGCGGGTGGTGTCGAGCGTGGCTTGCTGCAGCGGTTCGTCGGCGGTGGAGTGCATGGCGGGTGGGGGACGCTCGAAGGTCGCACTCGACAAGGGGTTGGCCAGTTTAGCCAACCCTTGCGCTGCAGCGCTGCCGCTCAGGCCGCCGGCGTGGTGTTGCGCAGCCGGATGTGCAACTCGCGCAGTTGCGTCTCGTCGACATTGCTCGGCGCCCCGGTCAAGAGGCACTGCGCACGCTGCGTCTTCGGGAAGGCGATCACGTCGCGGATGCTTTCGGCCTTGGTCATCAGCGTGACCAGGCGGTCCAGCCCGAAGGCCAGGCCGCCGTGCGGCGGCGCGCCGTACTGCAGCGCGTCGAGCAGGAAGCCGAACTTGACCTTGGCGTCCTCGGCCGAGATGTTGAGCGCCTTGAAGACCTTGCGCTGCACCTCGGCGCGGTGGATCCGCACCGAGCCGCCGCCGATCTCCCAGCCGTTGAGCACCATGTCGTAGGCCTTGGCCACGCAGGCACCGGGGTCGGTGTCCATCAGGTCCTCGTGCCCGTCCTTGGGCGCGGTGAAGGGGTGATGCACCGCGTTCCAGCGGCCAGCCTCCTCGTCGTGCTCGAACATCGGGAAGTCGACCACCCACAGCGGCGCCCAGACGTCGTCGAACAGGCCATGCGTGCGGCCGAACTCGCTGTGCCCGATCTTCACGCGCAAGGCACCCAGCGCGTCGTTGACGACCTTGGCCTTGTCGGCGCCGAAGAAGATCAGGTCGCCGTTGCGCGCACCGGTGCGGGCGATGATCTCGGCAATCGCGCCGTCGTGCAGGTTCTTCACGACCGGGCTCTGCAGGCCGTCACGGCCCTTGCCGGCGTCGTTGACCTTGACCCAGGCCAGGCCCTTGGCGCCGTAGATCTTGACAAACTCGGTGTAGGCGTCGATCTCGCTACGTGACATCACGCTGCCGCCGGGCACGCGCAACGCGGCCACACGTCCGCCCTTCATCGTGGCCGGTGTCGAGAAGACCTTGAAGTCGACGTCCTTCATCACCGGGGTCAGTTCGGTGAACTCGAGCTTGACGCGCAGGTCGGGCTTGTCCGAGCCGTACCGGTGCATCGCCTCGGCATAGCTGAGCAGGCCGTAGGCCGGCAGCTCGATGCCCAGCGTCTTGCGGAAAACCGCACGGATCATGCCTTCGGTGATGGCGCGGATTTCTTCCTCGCCCAGGAACGAGGTCTCGATGTCGATCTGCGTGAACTCGGGCTGGCGATCGGAGCGCAGGTCCTCGTCGCGGAAGCACTTGGTGATCTGATAGTAGCGGTCGAAGCCGGCCACCATCAACAACTGCTTGAACAGTTGCGGGCTCTGCGGCAACGCGAAGAACGTGCCGTCGTGCACGCGGCTGGGCACGAGGTAGTCGCGCGCGCCTTCGGGCGTGCTCTTGGTCAGCATCGGGGTCTCGATGTCGATGAAGCCCTGCTCGTCGAGGTACTTGCGTACCTCGATGGCGACGCGGTAGCGCAGCATCAGGTTGCGCTGCATCGCCGGACGCCGCAGATCGAGCACGCGGTGGGTCAGGCGCACGGTCTCCGAC
>JANOJJ010000438.1:0-7356 GCA_031408155.1 Rubrivivax sp. | reverse complement strand
GCGCCGCTTGTCCGCGAAGGTCGGTTGGCGCGGCGCAGGCCGGCGCGCCGACGCCGGCTTCAACCTGCTCGAACTGCTGGTCGTGATGGTCATCATCGGCCTGCTGGTCAGCTACGTCGGGCCGCGCTACTTCTCGCAAGTCGGCAAGTCCGAGATCAAGGCCACGCGGGCCCAGATCGACGGCTTCGAAAAGGCGCTCGAACAGTACCGCATCGACAGCGGCCGATTCCCCAGCACCGAGCAAGGGCTGGCGGCGCTGTTCACCAAGCCTTCCAACGAGCCGAAATGGGCCGGGCCCTACCTGAAGAAGGCGCCACCGCCCGACCCCTGGGGCAGTCCTTTCCAGTACAAGTCGCCTGGTGAACATGGCGAGTTCGACCTCTTCTCGTTCGGCAAGGACGCTCGCTCCGGAGGCAGCGGCGAAGACGCCGACATCACCAACTGGTAGGAGCGTCCACGGTGAAGTTCAGCGTCAAGGCGCTGCGAGCAGCAAACGAAGTCGTCCAGGTCACGATCGAGGCGATCGACATCCACCAGGCGCGACGCAATGCGATCGGCCAGGGTCTGGCCGTGTTGTCGATCAAGGCCAGCAACCCGATCTCGCTGTGGCTGGGCCGCTCGCGTGTTTCCTTCGCGCTCGACCTGTTCATCCAGCAACTCATCTCACTGCTGGACGCCGGCTTGTCGCTGGTGGAGGCGATCGAACTGCTGGCTGAAAAGGAGAGCGGCCGCAGCGCGATGCCGGCGTTGAACGAACTTCGCGCCGATCTGCACCGCGGCCGAAGCTTTTCGGATGCCCTGGGCAACCAGCCTGCGCTGTTTCCGCCGCTGTTCGTCGCCACCGTGCGTGTGGCCGAACGCAGTGGCGACATCCGGGAGGCGATCGGACGCTTCCTCGACTACCACAACCAGCTCGGCGCCATCCGGCGCAAGGTGGTCGCCGCATCGGTCTATCCGCTGATGTTGATGACCGTCGGCGTGCTGGTCACGGCGTTCATGCTGCTGTACGTGGTTCCCAAGTTCAGCCGTATCTACGACGAGTTGGGCAGCAACCTGCCGTTTCTCACCCGGCTGGTGATCGGCTGGGGCCAGCTGCTCGAGGCCCACGCCGGCGTCACGCTGGCGGGCCTGGCCGCTACGGTGGCTGCGCTGGCCTTTGCCATCAGCCGCGACTCGGTGCGCGCCTGGATCGGTCGCCAGCTCTGGAAGATGCCGCTGCTGGGCGAGCGTCTTCGCCTGTACGAGCTGGGCCGCTTTTACCGCACGCTGGGCATGCTGCTCGAAAGCGGCATAACGCTGCCGACTGCGCTCGACATGGCCGGCGGCCTGCTGTCGCCGCTGCTGCGGGCCGGACTCGAGCGCGCGGCGCGCGACATCCGCGAGGGGCAGCCGGTGTCGCGCGCGTTCCACGCCCAGAACCTGACCACGCAGGTCTCGCACCGGCTGCTGGCCGTGGCTGAGCGCACCGGACGAATGCCGCACATGGTCGAGCGCATTGCCCTGTTCTACGAGGACGAGCTGGCGCGTTGGATCGAATGGTTCACGCGCCTGTTCGAACCGATCCTGATGGTGCTGATCGGGCTGCTGGTGGGCCTGATCGTGGTCCTGCTGTACCTGCCGATATTCGAGCTCGCGGAACAGATCCACTGATGGTCCGACGCAACCCGCGCGTGGCTCGAACCTGCGGTCTTTTGCCGCAGGGTCGGGCCACGATCGCAGGCCCTGCGGGCAGTAACATCGAAGATGACATCGCAGGCGTCTTGCCATGAGACCGGTTGATACGCCGGAGCACATCCGAGCAGAACTGCTTTCTGCAGAATCAGTCGCGGGCGCGCGCATCGAGGCGCGCCAGACCGGCGGTCGAATCGTCGACGCGCTGGAAGCTCGCGTTGGCCTGCCGCCGGCTGAATTCACGCGCCGGCTGGCGGCAACGGTGCGCTTCGCGCCGGCCACGATGGACGACCTGCACCGGCTCCAGCCGGCCTTCGACGTGTTGCCGTTCGCCGATGCCGCACAACACGAGTGTGTCGCGCTGCGCGAGCCCGATGGCCGGCTGGTCGTGGTCTTCAGCGATCCGTTCGATGCCAATCTGCGCGCCTGGGCCGAAGAACGCATCGCCGCGCCCTTCTCGTTCCGGCTCGCGCAAAGCGCCGACCTGCGGGCCTACCTGTCGCGCCACGAGGAGTCGCTGCGCGCAATGGACTCGGTGCTCGGCACCTCGCTGGCGGGCCACGAGTCCGACGCCGTGGCGGTGCAGTCGCTGTCGATCACGTCGATCAGCGAGGACGACAGCCCGGTCGTCAAGCTGGTCAGCTCAACCATCTACGACGCCTTGAAGTCGGCGGCCAGCGACATCCATGTCGAAACCACCGCCAGCGGCCTGACCATCAAGTACCGCATCGACGGCGTGCTGGTCGCGGTCGGCGCGATGCCCGGCGTCGACCTCGCCGAGCAGGTGCTCTCGCGCATCAAGGTGCTGGCCGAACTCGACATTTCCGAGCGCCGCGTGCCGCAGGACGGGCGCTTCAAGGTGTCGATCAAAGGCCGGCCGATCGATTTCCGCGTCTCGGTGATGCCGAGCATCTTCGGCGAGGACGCGGTGCTGCGCATCCTCGACAAGCAGGCCCTGACCGATCAGTTGGCGGGCCTGCAGCTGGGCAGCCTGGGCTTCGATGCCGACAGCATCGTGCGCATGCGCAAGCTCGCCCGCGAACCCTACGGCATGCTGCTCGTCACCGGCCCCACCGGCAGCGGCAAGACGACCACGCTGTACGCCATGCTCAGCGAGATCAACAACGGCCAGGAAAAGATCATCACGATCGAAGATCCGGTCGAGTATCAATTGCCCGGCGTCTTGCAGATCCCGGTCAACGAGAAGAAGGGTCTGACCTTTTCGCGTGGCCTGCGCTCGATCCTGCGCCACGACCCCGACCGCATCCTGGTGGGCGAGATTCGCGACCCGGAAACGGCCGAGATCGCCGTCCAGGCCGCGCTGACCGGTCACCTGGTGTTCACCACCGTGCACGCCAACAACGCGTTCGACGTCATCGGCCGCTTCACGCACATGGGCGTCGAGCGCTACATCTTCGTCTCGGCGATGAACGGCGTGGTCGCGCAGCGCCTGCTGCGCAAGGTGTGCAACGACTGCGCCGTCGACGATCATCCGGACGCTGCGTTGCTGGCCGATTCGGGCCTGACGCGCGACGGCGCGCGCGATTTCCGCTTCCGCGTCGGCCGCGGTTGCGGGCGCTGCCGCGGCACCGGTTACCGTGGCCGGCGCGCGATTGCAGAAGTCCTCGTGCTCAACGACGAGTTGCGCGAACTCATCGTGCGTGGCGAACCGGTGCGCATGCTGCGCGAAGCGGCAGCGCGTACCGGCACGCGCTTCCTGCGCGACGCGGCGCTGGATTGCGTGCGCCGCGGCGAGTCCACCTTGCACGAGATCAACCGTGTCACGCTGGTGGCCTGAACGCCTGCGCATCGGGCTGGCACCCGATCGCGTCGACCTGGCCCGGCTGCGCCTGGGGCCGTCGCGGCAGCCGGTGCGCGAGTTCGGCGTGGTCTGCACGCCCAAGACCGGCGAGCCGCCGTGGCGGGCCGCGCTGGATGCCATGGACCAGTCGCTGCTGCAGTTCGGGCGCCTTGGCGGAACGGCCGCGGTCGTGTTATCCAACCACTTAGTTCGTTATGCCGTGCTGCCCTGGCAGCCCGAGTTGACGCGCTCGTCCGAGATCGAACAGCTCGCACGCGTGCGTTTCGAGCAGACCTATGGCCCCGCCGCGGCGGCGTGGACGATCCGCACGCGCGACTGCGGCTGGGGCCAAGCGCATGTGGCCTGTGCGGTCGACAGCGCGCTCGTCGGCGACCTGCTGCAGCGCCTGGCCGCGCACCGCCTGCGCCTGGCATCGCTGCAGCCGCTGCTGATGGCGGCGTACAACGACCAGCGGCGCGCACTCGGCGGCAGCAGCGCATTTGTCATCGTCGAGTCGGGCCGCGTCTGCCTGAGCCTGTTGAACCAGCAGCGCTGGCACGACATTGCCTGTCGCAGAGCCGGTGCCGACGCGGCCGAAGTGGTCGAGCAGGAGCTCGCCACGCTCGACAGCGAGGCCGCCGAACTGCCGCTCGACGTCTTGCTGGTCGGGCCCGACGCGGCCTGGTCCGACCCCGTCCAGCGCCCGCTGCGCCAACTCGGCCGCGCGGACGTTCGAGCGCGTCGTTCGTTGGCGATGTGCGGAGCCGGATGATGCGCGCCCTCGATCTCGACCTGGTGCACCGGCGGCCGACCTGGCCGGCCTGGCTGATGCTGCTGGTCGGGGCCGGGCTGGCCGTCGACGCGCTGTTCGGCTACGTTCGGCTGCAGGACGAGTTCGAGCAGTTGCAGCGCCGCCGCGTCGTTCCGCAGCTGAGCGCCACCCGACCGAAAGAAGTGCTGAGCGAGCAGACCCAGCGTGAACTGACCGCCGCGCGGCGCACGTTGGAAGAACTCTCGCTGCCCTGGGAGACGCTGTTCGCATCGATTGAAGGCGCCATCGGCAGCGACACGGCGCTGCTGGCGATCGAGCCGGATGCGGGCAAGCGCGTGGTGCGCATCAGCGGCGAGGCGCGCAACTACCTGGCGCTGCTCGGCTTCATCGCGCGGCTGGAGCAGTCGCAGGTGCTGGCCGGCGTTCACCTGTCGAATCACCAGATCCGCGAAGAAGTCGCCGAACGGCCTTACCAGTTCACCGTGTCGGCCAGCTGGGGCGCGCCACCATGACCCGCCTGGCCTGGTTGCTGCGGCGGCACCGCGCGTCTTTCGCGCTGTGGACCGGCATCGGGCTCATCGTCGGCACGCTGGCACTGCATGGCTGGGCCGTCAAGCCGCTCGAGGCTCAGGTCGAAGCGCTGCAGGCGCGGCGTGCGGGCAGCCGCGACAGCCAGCTCGATCGACTCGGCAACGAGCTCGAGCGCAGCCAGTCGGCGAGCGAACAACTGGCCAGCTTCTACGGCTACTTCGCGCGCGAAGAGCGCATCACCGCGCGCCTGGCGCGGGTGTACGACATCGCCCAGTCGCTCGGCCTCGAGATGAAGCGCGCCGACTACAAGATGAACAGCGCGCCCGAGCGCAAGCTCGATCGCTACCAGATGATCGTGCCGATGCAGGGCAGCTACCCGGTCGTGCGCAGCTTCATCACCACGCTGCTGCGCGAGCTGCCCACGATGTCGATCGACCAGGTCCAGTTCCAGCGCAAGGACATCGGGGTCGACGAGTTGGACGCCCAGATCAGCCTCACCTTCTACCTGACCAAGTGAAGCCCAGCCTCGACCGGCGAACCATCAAGCGGGCAGCCACCCTGGCCGCTGCATTGCTCGTGGCGGCCTGGTTGACGCTCGGCGACGAGGCCCCGGCGCCGAAGGCGCGCGTCGCCGCGGCGGATAGCCTCGAACGGACCGATGCCTCGGCGCAGCGACCGGCGCCGCGCAGCGCCGGTGGCAACGCAGCCAGCGTGGCCAGTCTGCTCGGCAGCGCCGCGATCGCGGCACCCTCGTCGACGTCGTCGGCCAGCGCGTCGACCGTGCCCCAGGCCGCCCGGTCCGACCGCTCGAGCGCACACCAGCAGGCCCTGGCCGCGCTCGACACGCGGCTGGTGCAACAGCGGGTGGGGTCAGTGGCTGGCGGGCTCAATGCGTTTGCCGCCAAGAGCTGGTTCGTCGCGCCGCCGCCGCCGCCGCCACCGCCGCCGCCCGCGCCGGCGCCCGAACCGCCGCCGCCGCAGGCACCACCGCTGCCCTTCAAGTACATGGGCATGCTGCAAGAGTCGCCCGAGCGCACGGTCTGGTACCTGCTTCAGGGCGAGCGACTGGTCGTCGCCGCCACCGGCGAGCAGATCGACGCGACCTATCGCATCGACGGCGCCGACGGTGGCCAGCTGCGCTTGACCTTCCTGCCGCTGAACCAGCGGCAGTCACTCTCGATCGGAGTTTCGCCGTGACCCCTGCCCCCCGAAAGGCCTTGCTGGCGATGACGCTGGCAGTGCTCGCGGGCCTGCTTGCCGTGGGCTGCTCGACGGTCCCCCACGACGATGCCCAGGCCCTGATCGAGCGCGGCAACCATCAGCAAGGACTCGAGCGCTACGAGCAGGCGATGCGCGAGCGGCCGGGCGACTTCGAACTGCGCATGCAGTATTTCCGTGCACGTGAGCAGGTGCTGAACCGCCTGCTCGGGCTGGGCGCCGTGCAACTCGGCTCCGGTGACCTGGATGCCGCCGGGGGCACCTTCAGGCAGGTGCTGGCGATCGAAGCCGGCAACGCACGCGCCAGCTCCGGCATGACCGCGATCGATGCCGCCCGCAGGCACCAGATTCTGCTCGTCGATGCGCGGGCCAAACTCGCCGCCGGGGACCCGACCAGCGCCGGCCTGATGGCCAAGGCCGTGCTGGCTGAGCATCCGGGCCATGCGCAGGCGCGTGACATCGAGCGCGAGTTGCGCGAGCTCGAGCGCAAGAAGGCGCTCGCCGTGCCGGTGCTGAAGTCCAGGCTGCAACACCCGGTCAACCTCGAATTCCGGGACGCGCCGCTGAAGCTGGTGATGGAGGCGCTGGCGCGCTCGGCGGGCATCAACTTCATCCTCGACCGCGAAATCCGGGCCGACTTGCGGGCCTCGATCTTCGTGCGCAACGTGCGGGTCGAGGACGCGCTCGACCTGATCATCCAGAACCACCAGCTCGAAAAGAAGATCCTGACCGAGAACACGATCCTGATCTATCCGAACACGCCGCAAAAGCTGCGCGAGCACCAGGAGCTGGTGATGCGCACCTTCCACCTCGGCAACGCCGATCCGAAGCAGGCGCTGAACCTGCTGCGAACGATGCTCAAGACGAAGGACATCTTCGTCGACGATCGCACCAACATGATCGTCATGCGCGACACCCCCGAAGCCGTCCGCGCCGCCGAGATGCTAATCGCCGCGCAGGATCTGGCCGACCCCGAAGTCGTGCTCGAGCTGGAGATCCTGGAGGTCTCGCGCAGCAAGGTCCGCGATCTCGGCATCACCTATCCGAGCACGTTCTCCGGCCCCTTCCCCGACGGCGGCAAGCTGTTCCAGATCGGCAATCTCGGCAACCGGAACATCGACGTCGACGCCGGCTTCAAGCTCAAGCTGCTGCGCACCGATGGTGACACCAAGTCGCTGGCCAATCCGCGCATGCGCATCCGCAACCGCGAAAAGGCGCGCGTGCACGTCGGTGACCGCGTGCCGGTGATTTCGAGCACCGTCGTCGGTGCCACCTCGGGTGCAGCCGGCACCGCCGTGACGACCGAGCAGATCCAGTACCTGGACGTCGGCATCAAGGTCGAGGCCGAGCCGACCATCTACGC
>JANOJJ010000417.1:0-2903 GCA_031408155.1 Rubrivivax sp. | reverse complement strand
GGCCAGCACGTCAAAGTGGAAGTCGATGTGGGTGAAGATGTCTCCGTCGGGCCGGAAGTGCACCTCGGTGCCGCGCTTTTCGGTGTCGCCGGTGACCTTCATCGGGCTGGTCTCGGCACCGTCCACCAACTCGATCAGACGGTCCTGCGTGAAGCCGCGCTTGAACTCCAGCACGTGCACCTTGCCCTCGCGCCGCACGATCAGGCGCAGCCACTTGCTCAGCGCGTTGACGCAACTCACCCCCACGCCGTGCAGGCCGCCGCTGACCTTGTAGCTGTTCTGGTTGAACTTGCCGCCCGCATGCAGTTCGGTCAGCGCGATCTCGGCCGCGCTGCGCTTGGGCTCGTGCTTGTCGTCCATCTTCACGCCGGTCGGGATGCCGCGGCCGTTGTCGATGACGCTGATGCTGTTGTCGCTGTGGATGGTGACGACGATGTCGTCGCAGTGGCCGGCCAGCGCTTCGTCGATCGAGTTGTCGACCACCTCGAACACCAGGTGGTGCAACCCGGTGCCGTCGGAGGTGTCGCCGATGTACATGCCCGGACGCTTGCGCACGGCTTCCAGGCCCTCGAGGATCTGGATGCTGTCGGAGCCGTAGGCGGTGGACGCCGCGCTGCCGGTCGACGCCACCTGGCCTTCGGCCGACGGTATCTCGCCACGCACCACGCCGTTGCTCGGTTCCTGGGGCTTCTTCGGGTCGGTCATCGGAGCTCTTTCACTGGCGAGGGCGCTGTTCGGCGCCCCCTATAAAAACGCTGAAGCGGGCCGAGGCCCGCTTGCTGCTGACTGCGGCTGGCTGCAGCATTCAGATGCGCATCGGCATCACCACGTACTTGAAGCCGGGCCGGTCGGGCACCGTCAGCAGCGCGCTGGCGCTGCTGTCCTGCAATTCGATCTTCACCATCTCGTGGCTGACGTTGGACAACACGTCGATCAGATAAGTGACGTTGAAGCCGATATCGATGGCATCGCCGTTGTAGTCGACCTCGAGCTCTTCCTTGGCTTCTTCCTGCTCGGCGTTGCTCGACGCGATGCGCAGCACGCCGGGCTCGATGTTGACGCGCACGCCCTTGAACTTCTCGCTGGTGAGGATGGCCGCGCGCTGCAGGCAGGCCAGCAGCGGCGCGCGACCCAGCAGCACGGCGTTGCGGTGGTTCTTCGGGATCACGCGGTTGTAGTCGGGAAACTTGCCCTCGACCAGCTTGGTGACGAACTCCATGCCCGAGAAGGCGAAGCGCGCCTGGTTGCCGGCAAATCGCATCTCGATCGGCCCGTCGGTATCGTCCTTTTCATCCTTCAGCAGGCGCTGCAGTTCGAGCACGGTCTTGCGCGGCAGGATCACCTCCTGCTTGCTGGGAACGTCGTTCTCGAGCGTGGCCTGGGCCAGGCCCAGCCGATGGCCGTCGGTGGCCACCAGGGTCAGCGTCTTGCCTTCGGCGATGAACAGGATGCCGTTGAGGTAATAGCGGATGTCATGCACTGCCATCGCGAAGTGAACCTGGTTGATCAGGTCTTTCAGGGTCTTCTGCGGCACGCTGAAGGTGGGCCCGAAGTCGACCGCTTCGTTGACCAGCGGAAAGTCGTCGGCCGGCAGGGTCTGCAGCGTGAAGCGGCTCTTTCCAGCCTGCAGCATGAGCTTGTTCTGCGCCGCCGACAGCGTGATGACCTGGTCGATGGGCAGCGCACGCAGGATGTCGATCAGCTTGCGCGCTCCGACGGTGGTGTTGAAGCTGCCGGCGTCCCCGCCCAGATCGGCACTGGTGCGAACCTGGATCTCCAAGTCGCTGGTGGTCATCTCGATCAGCGGGCCGTTCTTTCGCAGCAGGACGTTGGCCAGGATGGGCAGCGTGTGCCGGCGCTCGACGATGCCGGCCACCGATTGCAGGGTGTCGAGCAACCTGTCCTGCGGCGCTTTCAGAACAATCATGTCTTCCTCATTTTTTAGAACTGGTAGTCGTAGTAGAGGACCACCGGGTCTGGGGACAAGGCTATTTTCGCCTTTTCTGTCAGTGATTTACGCGCTGATGAACCCTGTGGGCGGATGGGTTGCGCCGGTGCATCGGTTTTGGGGGCAAGTCGGGTTGCCGACGCGGGGCTGTGGACAGGTGGTGGGTTGTTCTGCTCTTGTACACAGCGTTATTGTCTTGTCGCGATCGAGTGGACGCCGCGGATCCGCCAGCGTCGCCCCCTATTGGCGAGGCGGCGCAGGCCGCTTCGAAGGGTCATCCCTTGAGCGTCTGTTCCAGCACATGCAGTTGCTGGTTGAGCTCGGTGTTGCGCGTGCGCTCGTCACCGATCTTGCGCACCGCGTGCAGCACGGTGGTGTGGTCGCGGCCGCCAAACAGTTCGCCGATCTCGGGCAGGCTCTTCTTGGTCATGTCCTTGGCCAGGAACATGGCGATCTGGCGTGGCCGGGCGATCGAGGCCGGGCGCTTCTTGCTGTACATGTCGGCGACCTTGATCTTGTAGAAGTCGGCCACCGTCTTCTGGATGTTCTCGACCGAGATTTGCCGGTTCTGGATCGACAGCAGGTCGCGCAAGGCCTCACGGGCCAGCCCGATGTGGATATCCTTGTGCGTGAAGCGCGAATAGGCCAGCACCTTGCGCAGTGCGCCTTCGAGTTCGCGCACGTTGGCGCGCACGTTCTTGGCGATGAAGAAGGCCACGTCCTCTGGCATCTCGGCGGCCTCGGCGCGCGCCTTGGCGATCAGGATGGCGACCCGCATCTCGAGCTCGGGCGGCTCGATGGCGACCGTCAATCCGGCGTCGAAGCGGCTGGTCAGCCGCTCGTCGATGTCGACCAGGCCCTTGGGGTAGGTGTCGCTGGTCATGATGATGTGCGCGCGCTTGGCCAGCAGGGGCCTCGAAGGCGTTGAAGAACTCCTCCTGCGTGCGGTCCTTGC
>JANOJJ010000408.1:0-19329 GCA_031408155.1 Rubrivivax sp. | reverse complement strand
CCCCGACGGTGAGGTTCAGCCGATCTGGGCGGAGGCTACGATCTCGTCGAGTGCGGCTCCGACGACGAACACCTGTTCCCGGCGCTGCAGGCCGGCGCTTATGGCTACATCCTCAAGGAGCAGGCGCGCGAGCTGATCACCGAGCAGCTGCAGCGCATCAGCCAGGGCGAGCCGCCGCTATCGCCGTCGATCGCGCGCCGCGTCATGGCCTATTTCAGAGCCAAGGCCAAGCCGCAAGTGAACACCACGCTGATCAACGTGTCGCTGACCGACCGTGAAAGCGAAGTGCTGCTGCGTGTGGCCAAGGGCTACACCCTGCCCGAAATCGGCGTGCAGCTCGGTTTGAGCCGGCACACGATTGCCGACTACGTCAAGCAGATCTACCGCAAGCTCAACGTGAGCTCGCGTGCAGAAGCAGCGCTGGAAGCGCAGCGCCTGGGCCTGTTCGGACGCTGATCACACCCGCTCGAGGATGAGCGCGATCCCCTGCCCGACGCCGATGCACATCGTGCACAGCGCGTAGCGGCCACCCGAGCGGTGCAACTGGTTGACCGCCGTGGTGGCCAGCCGGGCGCCGCTGGCACCCAGTGGGTGCCCGAGCGCGATGGCGCCGCCGTTCGGGTTGACGCGCCCATCGTCGTCGGCCAGTCCCAGCTCGCGCAGCACCGCCAGGCCCTGCGCGGCAAAGGCCTCGTTGAGTTCGATCACGTCGATCTGCGCCAGCGACACTCCGGTCAGTTCGAGCACCTTGCGTGTGGCCGGCGCCGGGCCGATGCCCATGATGCGCGGCGGCACGCCGGCGGTGGCCATGCCGACCACGCGCGCCCTGGGCGTCAGGCGATGGCGTGCCGCCGCCGCCTCGCTGGCCACCAGCAGCGCGCAACTGCCGTCGTTGACCCCGCTGGCGTTGCCCGCCGTTACCGTGCCGTCGGGGCGCACCACGCCCTTGAGCCTGGCCAGCGATTCGAGGCTGGTCTCGCGCGGATGCTCGTCCTGGCTGACGACGACCGGGTCGCCCTTCTTCTGCGCCAGGCTGACCGGCGTGATCTCGGCGGCGAAGAAACCACTTTTCTGCGCTGCCACGGCCTTGAGCTGGCTGGCCAGGGCCATTCGATCCTGCGCCCGGCGATCGATCTTGTAGTCGGTGGCCACGTTCTCGGCTGTCTCGGGCATCGAGTCGACGCCGTATTGCTCCTTCATCAGCTTGTTGACGAAGCGCCAGCCGATGGTGCTGTCGTAGACCGCGTTGCTGCGCGAGAAGGCGCTGTCGGCCTTGGGCATGACGAACGGCGCGCGGCTCATGCTCTCGACGCCGCCGGCGATGCCCAGCTGCAGTTCACCGGCGCGGATCGCGCGCGCCACCGTGCCCAGCGCGTCCAGACCCGACCCGCATAGGCGGTTGACCGTCGCGCCGGGCACGGCGGTCGGCAAACCGGCCAGCAGAGCAGCCATGCGGGCCACGTTGCGGTTGTCTTCACCGGCCTGGTTGGCGCAGCCGTAAATCACGTCGCCCAGGGCCTGCCAGTCGACGCCGGGGTTGCGCGCCATCAGGGCCTTGATCGGGATCGCAGCCAGGTCGTCGGTGCGGACCGACGACAGCGCGCCGCCATAGCGGCCAAAGGGTGTGCGCTGGGCGTCGCAGATGAAGGCATGAATGGTCATCGGGGGATCCTTTGCGCCAAGACCCGCGTTGAGTTGCCCTGCGGGCGACCCGGCGGACCGATTTCTGGCGGCTGTCGGTGACGGACCCGGCCAGCCGAAACGCCCGATTCTGCTGCAAGCCAGGGTCCGGCCAGTGGCGGCGTGACGGAATGCGCAGCATCGAGTGTCCGCCTGATCTTGATTCAAGTCGGACCGATGGCTTGCCGAAAGACATGACGCGTCTGGCGCCGCTCGCTGCGGCCCAGCCGTCCCCACGCACAAGCGCCCCCATGCCCAGCACCGTCACCATCCAGGACCTGAAGATCGGGATGTTTGTCCGCCTCGAGCTGGGCTGGATGTCGCATCCGTTTGCGCTGTCGAGCTTTCGCATCTCGTCGGCCGAGCAGATCGCGACCCTGCGCGGCCTGGGCCTGCAACAGGTGATCTGGCTGCCCGAGAAGAGCGAAATCTCCGAACCGGTCAAGCCCATCGTCGCCGGCGCGCAAGCCGGGGCCGCGCTCGGCGAGGTGGCGCGCGCGGCCGCTCTGCGACGGGTGCAGCTGCAGGCCCAGCGCGATGCGCTGCGGCACTGCGAAGCGCAGTTCGACGAGGCTGCGACCGCGCTGCACCAGGTCAACACGCTGGCGCTGTCCGAGCCGGCGGCGGCCGGCCGCCAGGCCACGGCGCTGGCCCGGACCATGCTCGACAAGATGCTGGCCGAAGGCGAGCTGTGCATCCGGCTGCTGTCGATCCAGGGCGGTGACCGCCTGAGCCTGCATGCGCTCAACGTCGCGGTGATCTCGATGCTGTTGGGGCGCAGCCTGGACCTGAACCCAGCCGAGCTGCTCGACCTGGGCAGCGGAGCCTTGCTGCACGACATCGGCAAGATCGATCTGCCCACGCGCGTGCACCACCTCGAGGACGGCTTCAGCAGCGCCGAGCTCAAGGCCTACCGCGACCACGTCAGCCTGGGCCTGGCCCGGGCACGGCGGATGGAGCTCGGCAACGGACCGATGCAGGTGCTCTCGCAGCACCACGAACTGGCCGATGGCACCGGTTTCCCGCATCGCCTGCCGCTCGAGCAGCTGACGCCGGCAGCCCGTCTGGTGGCGCTCGTCAATCGTTACGACAATCTGTGCAACCCTGGCCCGCGAGGGGTGGCATTGACGCCGCACGAGGCAGTGTCGGTGCTGTACACGCAAAGCCGCAGCAAGTTCGATTTGGCGGTGCTCAACGGCTTCATCCGGATGATGGGCGTGTATCCGGCAGGCTCGGTGGTGCAGCTCAGCGACGACCGTTACGCGCTGGTGATGCAGGTCAACTCGTCGCGCCCGCTCAAGCCGGGGGTGCTGGTGCACGACCCCAAGGTACCGCGCGACGAGGCCTTGCTGCTCGACCTGGAATGTCAGCCCGAGCTCGGCATCCGGCGCAGCGTGAAAGTGGCCCAGCTGCCGCCTGCGGCAGCCGACTACCTGGCGCCCAGGCCGCGTGTCACCTACTACTTCGACCACCTGTCGGCAGCCGGCGCGCCTGACGACGGCGGAGTGAGCCGATGAGCCATGCCTTGCAGCGCGTCGTCGCGCAGGCCGTCTGCTCGCTGCCGGCAGGCCCCGATCGACCGTGGTCGACCTTGCTTGATGGCCTGCCGCTGGCGGCCTGGGTGGCAGCGCTCGATGACCGCTGCGTAGTGGCCGCCAATGCGCTGGCCTGCGAACTGCTGGGCCGACCCCTGCTCGAGCTGCTCGGCTCGTCGGCGGCCACGCTGCTGGCCACGCCGGAGGATCTGAGCTGGTGGGAAGGCCTGGCCGACAACGAGCCCGACAGCCTGCGCTCCGACACCGTGCTGTGTGCGCCCGACGGTGGGCTGCTGCATGTCGAGCGCTGCATCCGGCCGCTGCAGCCGCAGGCCGACGAGGGAGGTGCACCGCGCCATGTACTGGTCACGCTGCGCGACCGCAGCGCCGAACAGCGCAATGCCGACGAGCACGAATCGGCGCTGGCCGAGTTGCGCGCCACGCTCGAGTCGACTGCCGACGGCATCCTGGTCACTGACCTGGCCGGGCGCATCCGCTCCTTCAACCGCCGCTTCACGCAGATCTGGGGCATGCCCGATGCGTTGCTGGAGTCGTGCGACGACAGCAAGGTGCATGACTGGATGCGACGCAGCGTGGCCGACCCCGACATCTACCAGCGCCGGCTGTCCGCGATCCAGGACGCCGCTCTGCTCAGCAGCACCGAACGGATCGCGCTCCATGCCGGCCAGATGCTCGAGCGGGTGAGCCGGCCGCTGTGGCAGCGCGGGCGTCCGTCCGGCCGCGTCTACAGCTTCCGCGACCTGACGCGCCAGCTGGCCGCCGACCGCCGGATCGAAGAACTCTGCACCACCGATGGCCTGACCGGCCTGCCCAACCGCCATCGGCTGGCCGAACGCGTGCTGCAAGCGTCCGCGCAAGCACGCCGCGACGGCGAGGGCTTCGCGCTCCTGCTGGTCGACCTCGACCGCTTCCGCCAGATCAACGACAGCCTCGGCCACGAAGTGGGCGACGAGATGCTGCGCACGGTGGCGCTGCGCATCCAGGGTTGTCTGCGCAGCGACGACACGATCGCGCGCGTGGGGGGCGACCAGTTTGCAGTGCTGGTACCCGGGGCTGACGGCGGCAGCGCAGAGACACTCGCGCTGCGCGTCCTCAACACCGTGGCCCAGCCTTGCGGCGTCGACAGCGCGCAGTTCACACTGACCTGCAGCATCGGCGTTGCCTTGTGCCCGCAGCATGGCCGCACGATCGACGAGCTGGTGCGCCATGCCGAGGCCGCGATGCGCGAGGCCAAGGACGCCGGCCGGGCCAATTTTCGCGTCCATCAGCCACGAGTCGAAGGTGACCTGCGGCTGCGCATGCGGCTCGACCACGCGATGCGCCAGGCCCTGGTCAGCGGTCGCTTCCGGCTCAACTACCAGCCCCAGGTCGACCTCAACAGCGGCCAGGTGATCGGCTCCGAGGCCCTGATCCGCTGGCGCGACCCCGAGTTGGGCGAGGTATCGCCGGGCCAGTTCATCCCGGTGGCCGAAGAGACCGGCTTCATCGTCGCCATCGGTGACTGGGTGCTGTCACAGGCCATGCGCCAGGCCACGCTGTGGCATGAACGCGGCACCCCGATGCCGATCGCCGTCAACGTGTCGGCGCTGCAGTTCCAGCAGGCCCAGTTCACGGACCGCGTGGCCAACATGCTGGCCGTCACCGGCCTGCCGCCGCATCTGCTGGAACTCGAGCTGACCGAGTCGATCCTGGTGCGCGATGCCGACGAGGCGCTGCACCGCCTGCATGCGCTGTCGCGGCTGGGGCTGCGGCTGGCGATCGACGACTTCGGCACCGGCTATTCGAGTCTGTCCTACCTCAAGCGCTTTCCGATCGACAAGCTCAAGATCGACCGCAGCTTCGTGCGTGGCCTGCCCGACGACGACAGCGATGTAGGGATCGTGCGCGCAATCCTGCAGATGGCCCGGGCGCTGGGCATGAAGGTCATCGCCGAAGGCGTGGAAACCGAGCCGCAGCGTGCCTTCCTGCAGGCCGAGGGCTGTGCCCAGTTCCAGGGCTTCCTGTTCTCGCCCGCGGTCGACAGCATGAGCTTCGAGCGGCGCCTGTTGCGGCCGCGCAGCGGGCACGACGAGGCCTGAGAGGCTGAGAGGCAATCGATCGCGGGTGCGAGCGATTGCCTCTCGGCCTCTGACCCCGCGCGCGCCGCCGACGCACAATCATCGCTTCGGCGAGTGCGCGCCACCAGCAGCGACCTTCGGGCCGCCACCGCGATGATCTACAAGTTCAAGAGCAAGGCCACCGGCGACCTGATCATGCTCGGCCCCAACGGCGACCAACTGCTGCGCCTGCTCGGCCGCGAGCCGTCGGCGCGCGGCATCATCGAGCTCGCTGCGATGGCCCAGGCGCGGCGCCTGATCGAACAGTCACTGGCCCAGGCCGACGCCGCCAGCGCGACGCCAACCGGGTCCGGCGACGACGACGAACAGCGGCGCGAGGCGGTGAGCCTGCGCCAGCGCGTGTGGCCGATGCTGCAGATGCTCGAACGGGCCGAGGCCGCCGGCGAGCCCATCGTCTGGGGCGTGTGACCGCGCCTTGCATGCCGCAGGACGGTGCCACCCGCGTGTTGGCCGTGCGCCACGGCGAAACGGACTGGAACGTCGCGTTGCGCATCCAGGGCCACACCGACATCGTGCTCAACGAGCGCGGACACTGGCAGGCGGCGCAGCTGGCGCGCGCGTTGGCCGACGAAGGCGTGCAGGCGGTCTACAGCAGTGACCTGCAGCGCGCGCACCAGACCGCCCAGGCCGTGGCGACCCGGGTCGGGGTGACGGTGCAGCACGAGCCGGGCTTGCGCGAGCGCCACTTCGGGGCCTTCGAAGGCCTGACCTTCGACGAGGTCGAGCGGCAGTGGCCCGGCGACGCCCTGCGCTGGCGTCGCCGCGAGGCCGCTTTCGCGCCCGGTGGCGGCGAATCGCTGCAGGATTTTCATGCCCGCAGCGTCGCGGCCAGCGCGGCGCTGGCCGCGCGCCACCGCGGGCAGACGATCGTGCTGGTGGCGCATGGCGGCGTACTTGACTGCCTGTACCGCGCGGCCGCGCGTGCCGCACTCGATGCGCCGCGCAGCTGGCAGCTCCGCAATGCCGCGGTCAATCGGCTGCTGCACACCGAAGCCGGCTTTACGCTGGTGGGCTGGAACGACAGCAGCCACCTGCAGGTCGACAGCTGAAGCCCCTGCCGGCGGCGCAGCGGCTGTCGGCTTCTCAGCGCCGCACCTCGCGCCACGCGTTCTTGCTCGGGTTGATGGTCACGCAACTGGTGATGTCGCGCCGCCACGACAGGCCGTCGGTGGTCTGGCCCGTACCGACGATGTGCTGGCAGTTGCCACCTGGCGGCGGCGGCGGCGGTGGCGGGCAATCGGAGACGCAGGTCGGCGGCGGGTTGCCGTCGGTGAGCAGCGTGTTCAGTCCCGAACTGTTGGCGGTGGGCGATATCTGCACCGAGACGAAGGCCGCACCGGGGTAGCGCTGGCCGCTCAACACGTCCAGCACGTAGAGGTAGGAGCTTGCCGAGCAGTCGCTGCTGCCGGCCACGTTGGTGACGAACGCGATCGCGCCGCGCGCAATCACCGGCCGGGTGTTCTCGTGCTCGCCGGCCGGCAGGTCCATGAACCAGCCGCGCCCGGTCGTCCAGTCGACCGGATTGGACGTGATGGTGTCGCCGCCGCGCGTGTACACCTGCTGCACCAGCGAACTGCGCGCATTGGCCAGCGTGGCGCCGTCGGCGATGGCGTAGAAGCTCTGCACGGCGCTGCTGCCGAAATCGGTGATGTCGAGCAGCCGGCCGGTGCCGATCAGCACGATGCGCTTGCCGGCATACGACAGCAGTTCGGGCGCGGCCGTCACCGGCTGCGCGCTGCCGGCAGCATCCTTGAGCATCGCCACCTTGCCCGGCGCCGTGCGGGCGACGAGGTCGAACTTCCACACGTTGCCCAACAGGTCGCCGCCGTAGACGTAGCGCACCATGCCGTCGCCGTCGAGGAAGGGGCTCACGTGCGTCAGGCCGGCTTCGTTGGCCAGGCTGCCGTCAGCGGTGACGAATTCGTGCACGACAGCGCCACTGGACGGATCGAGCAGCCACAGCCGGCCCTTGCCGTCGCTGGTGTTGTTGTAGCCCGAGGTGACCAGTACACCGTAGCTGCCGTCGCTCAGCCGCACCACGATGGGCCGGCCCAGCGTCTGTCCGACCTTGGCCTGCATGGCGGCATTCCCGACTGCCGGAAACTCCCACTTCACCTTGGCCGCCAGCTCGCTTTCGCCCAGGCCACGCGGGCTGCTGACGTCGATCGCGTAGTACGAGCGCCCGGCCGCGCCCATGCCGGCCACCAGCAGCTTGCTGCCGGCGCCGGTCTTGCCGATCACCGGCGAGCCGTCGAGCTGGGTCTTGAAGGCATACGTGCGCGCAGTGGTCTGGCCGAGGTCGGGCAGCACCGCGCGCGGCGCATAGGCCCAGAGCTCCTTGCCGAGCTCGTCACGGATGTCGATCGCGTGCAGCATGCCTTCGCCCGACGCCACGTAGGCCACGCCTTCCTCGCGCGAAATGACCGGCTCGGAACTGATCACCGCGCCGATCAGGCTGCTGCGGGTGCGGAACTTGGTTCCTTCGTTCGTGCGCTCACCGCGCAGGTAGTTCATGACCTCGGCCGTCACGCCCCAGGTGCTCGACGGATTGACCAGGCTGCCGACGTTGGCCTCGGTGAAGCCGACCCCGGTGCTGCCGTTGTGGCTGGCGATCACGCGCGTGGTCCAGTTGCGCGCCAGCAGCAGCGCACCCGCCGACCAGGAGGGGCTGGCGCTGACCTCACCGGTGCTGGTGTTGATCGCGTTGGCCGTCAGGTCGCCGATCCAGCCGGCCGGGTTGTAGGTGCCGAAATAGGCCTTTGAATCGCCGCGCTGCAGGTTCACCGTGCTGACCGCGACGCCGCCCTGGGCGCCGGTCTGGCTGAGGATGTCCTGCAGGCCGGCGCGGATGGCGGCGGCGGTGCCGGTGGCGTCGGACGCGCCGTACATCTGGCCGCGTCCGTTGATCGTGGCATGCCACAGGTCGTCGATCATCGATGCCGTGTTCGACACCGGCGCCGGCCAGGCTGGCGCCGACGTGAAGGGATTCGGCGCGGTCGGCCACAGCGTGCCCTTCATGCCCAGCGTCAGCGCGTAGGTGCTGAGGTGCAGGTTGGGGTTGGAGTCTGGGTTGGGCCCCGACTGATTGCCCAGCGGCACCTTGCCGGCCGGCAGCGGCGAGGTGGTGGCGCGAAGCCGCAGCGTGAAATAGGCCAGTGCCTTGTCGGCCAACGACGAGCCGGCAATCGACTGGTAGGGTGTGCCGGCGCCGTAGGTCGCCTGTGAATACGCCGGCGCGGCCACCGCACCGTCGTTGGCGAAGCCGTCGGTGATGATGAACGACGAGTTGCGCTGGCAGGCGTACTGGATGATGCCGGTGTTGCTGTCGAACTGGCTGCGGATGTAGGCCATGGTGCTGTGCGTGGGCGTGCCGCCATCGCCTTCGGCGGTGTAGAAGCGACCCGTCACCGCCAGCCGGTTCGACGCCGCCGCCGTGGCGTCGGCGTCGTACATGGTCGGCGCCGTCTGGTTGTTGAACGGCACCACGCCCATGCGCAGGCCGGTCATGGTCTCCAGTACCTGGCCCATGGCGGCGCCCAGCATCAGGCGGCGCTTGCGGAAGTAGGTGAACCAGTTGGCGAAGTTCTCCAGTTCGGCGGCGTAGCTGCGGCCCGACGGAAAGCTGTTGCCGTCCTTGATCTCGTAGCGCTTGAGCTTCTGACCGTCGTAGTTGGTGATGCAGCTGCTGCCGTCGACGGTGCAGGCCTCGCGCTTCCAGAAGGTGGCCGGGTAGTAGGGGATGGTCGCCGTGCACAGCCCGCGGCTGGTCGGCACCGTATACGGCAGGCCGCCGGGGTAAGTATTGAAATAACAACTTATGTTAGTTGCGTCGACCGGGATCGTCATGCCGGCCAGGAAGGTGAACTTCCAGTTCGCCGTGTTGCTGGTCAGGTTGGCATTGAGCGCCATCGTGGTCGAGCCGTTGACCGGATGCGAGCGTGCCGCGGTGGTGCTGGCGTTGCTGAAGGTGGTGGCCGCAGCGCCGCTGACGTAACCCGGCGACCAGGGCGTGTAGGTCTTGCTCGAATCGTAGTAGATGGTGTTGTAGTCGGACGAGCGGGTCCAGGCCACCTCGGTGGTGGGCGGGATCGCGTAGCCATAGGCCGGGCTCGGGTCGGCGAAGACGCGGTTGCCGGCCCCGGTGCCGTTGGGGAAGAGGTAGAGCAGCGCCCAGTCCCAGTTCGCGGCGCCGGTGCGGCGGGTGCCGCCCGGATAGAGGTCGGTGTTGTTGTAGTTGCCGTAGAACCAGCCCTGGAAGGTGCCGTCGATCATGACCTCGGCATCCATCGAACCCGATTCGTCCATGCCGAAGACGACGTTGGGTTTGGCCAGCACCGAGGCCTTGAGCGGCAACTCGGCAACGTTGGTGGCCTGCGACGCGGTAGCGCCCAGCAGCGCGCCCAGGGCGGCCAGTGATACGACGAGGTTGATGGCGATCTTCATGGGGAACCCCCTGTCTGACGGCGTTGCGGGCGCGAAAGCGCTCAGCCCTTGGTGACCAATGATTGAACCCAGGCCCGCGTGTCCTTGGGCCCGGTCACGCGAACGGTGATGCGGAACTGGCGCGCGGTCGGCGGATCGGGCCTCTCGCGATCGGTGCTCGACTCGATCTGCGCCACCTGCTTGACCAGGCACTGGCGCAACGGGTCGATGACCGGCAGCGCACCGGTGCAGACGCGGTCGACCACGTAGCGCACGCTGTAGGCGCCCAGAACGACCTCGGGTGCGGCATCGAAATCGACCGTCGGCACACCGTTGCCGTCTTGCGCCTGCGTGGTCGCGAAGTACCAGCTGCCGGTGTTGCTGTTCTCGTTGGCCAGCGCGACGATTGCCGCGTAGGCCGTGTTGACGCCGACCTCCGAGACCTGCAGCGACGCCTCGCGAAAGGCAGCGTTGCCCGAGGCCAGGGTTCCGACCTCGGTCATGCGCGCCAGCGCCATGCCGCCCAGCAGCATCACCGTCAGCAGGACCAGCACGACGATCATCGTCACGCCGCGTTGAGCTTGTTTCATGGCCGCATCCCCAGCACCAGGTTGCGCAGCGGAATCACCAGCACCGCGCTGCGGTAGCGGTAGCAGGCCCAGTCGGCCACGTCGGGCTCGACCACGGCGCCGAAGAGTTGCGGCTTGGCCAGGCTGGCCTCGCAGTCGCCGGACGAATTGGGCTTCTCGCGCTGCGGGCTGCGCACCACCACCCCCACGCGCACGGCACGCACGCGGGCGATGGCGGCAGCGTCGAGCGCGGCAAAGACCCCGGTCGCGTCCTCCCAGGTCTCGAGCGTCTTGCTCGCGGCCACGATGGACGACGAGGCGCCGTACTGCGCGCGAAAGGCGATCACGTTGCGCGCCAGCACTGCCGAGGCGCCGTCCAGCGGCCGTTCGAGCACCAGGTCGGTGCCGGTCAGGCGGTAGCGCTGCCAGCGCAATTGCCCCAGCAGCGTGGCCCCGCCGCCGCTGTCGCTGAAGGTCGGGTTGACGGCGAACACGGCGTCGTTGTGCATGCCACCGGCGCCGAAGGCCAGTTGCTGCCGCAGGTCGACCGTGGACGGGGTGACCGCGGTCACCGTGCGCACCAGGCAAGGCGTCCCGGCGGCCTCGGGCGACAACAGCACGGCTTCGCCGACGGCGGCCGGCAGATAGCTCTTCAGGCTGGCGCTGGCGCCGCCGGTGGGCAGGGCCAGCAGCACGTTGGCGCCGGACTCCACGCGCGAGGCCTGCAGCACGTCGATCCGGTCGAGGCTGCCGGCGCGCGTGATGCGCACCGGCGAAAAGGTGGCGCCATCCCAGTGCGCGGTGGCCGCAACGCCGAGGTTGAGCGTGCCACACAGGTAGCGCGAGTCGCCGAAGAAGCCCAGGCCTGCGCTGGCAGCGTCGTTCTTCAGCGCGGCCAGGGCCGTGTTGACGTTGACCGCCACGCCGCCAACGCCGATGCCCTGGCGCTGTGACGCGGTGAACACGACCGCACTGCTGGTGGCTGCCAGGCCGACAATCAGGGCGACCACCAGGCCGATCATCAGCTCGATGATCGACAGGCCGCGCTGGGTTGACCGCGAGACGCCGCGGTCGACATGGGGTTCAGTTGCGGACATCGGTCACCACATTGAGTAAGCGAGGGTCGGAGGCGTCACGGCCGGTCCAGCCGATGCTGACCGTCATGCGGCCGCTGGCCACCGCCAGCGTGACGCCGCGGCTGACCGATCCGGGCATCGACGTCGATACCCGCGACGACCAGTCGGTGACCCTTGCCGTGGCCGCCGCCGAGCCGCAGGCGCCGGTCTGCGGCAGCGTGTAGCAGTTGGCGTTGGCGACGTCGACCAGCGCTGTGTTCAGCAGCTCGTCGGCCAACTGCACGGCCGTGGTGCGCATCTGCGCGTCGGTCGCGGCCGAGACCATGCGGCCCTGCATTCGCGTCATGCCGATCAGGCCGAACGACAGGATCACGAGCGCGATCAGCGCATCGATCAGGCTGACGCCACGTTGGCCTCGCTGGCCACGTTCGCCACGTTGGCCTCGCTGGCTGCGCGCGCCGTTCAGTTGCAGTTGACTTGGTGATTCGGACATAGCCTTGTTGCTCCTCCGGCGTCCACTCGCAGGCCCGGGCAACGCAGGTCGCTCGAGCAGGTGGCTCCGGTCATCGCCAGGTTGATCGATACGGCGGTGCCGAAAGGCGCCGGCCGACCTTCGGGGCCGAAATCGAACGTCGCCGCCGGGGCCGTCACGTTGTTGGTCAGGGTGCGCGAGCGCAGCAGCACCGGCGTTGCCGGCAGCGTCATGTCCAGCACCTGCACCGTGGCGTCGTTGGTTGCCACGCGCACCGTGGTGTTGCGCTTGACGGCCTCGCTCTGCGCCATCAGCGTTTCGGCGAACAGCAAGTTGCCCGACTCGCGCAGGCGCGAATTGATGACGAAATCGCCCAGGTAGGGAGCCGCGGTGGCGGCCAGGATGGCCAGCACCGCGATGCCCACCATCAGCTCGACCATCGTCACGCCGCGCACCGACCGGCGGCCACGGGCCAATGGTGGGGCTGAGATCAGGCGTCGCATGACGACCCCTTGATGCTCCAGCAGTTGCCTGCCGGCACGCCCTTGGGATGGGCCGCGGTGGTGCGGGTCCCGGTGGAATTGATCGTGTAGGCGTAGCCCGACAACGAGCCGCTGCCGGTGGCGGTGGCGGTGTAGCCGGTGCCGGCGCCGCTGATCGCGCAGCTCAGCGTGTAGTTCTGCACCGTCGGCAGTGCCACCGCGCAGGCCAGCGCGTTGGCGTAGCTGCCGCTGTCCTGGAAGCGCTGCTCCATGCGCGTGAAGTACGACTGCAGCGTGTCGAGCCCGGCGGGCACGCGCGAACGCTGGATGTAGGCGGTGTACGACGGCATCGCGATCGAGCTCAGGATGGCGATGATGGCTACGACGACCAGGATCTCGATCAGCGTGAAGCCCTGCTGATCGGCCAGGACCGGGCGGCCGGTGCGCTGCAGACGAGGATTGCGGGTGGACATCGAACACTCCTTGCAAGACCACCCAACAGCACCCGGAACGGATGCGCTGTCGAGACTTGCCGATTCATGTCTGGCCTATCGGCTGCCGGCAGCGGCCACTTGAGTGGCTGGATGTGTCAAGGCGTCACGGCCGGGTCCGCCAGCGGCCACTTCGTGGCGTCGTCCACGGTTGCGCGCGGCGCAGCGTTGCCGTCGACCGGTTTGTCGGCCGCCGGCGCCCCGACTGAAGCCGCGCAGCCGGGAATTCGAGCTGCCAATGGCGCAACCCGTGACGAGCGGGCCCTCACCTGGCCAGCGCTGGTTCAGGCACCAGGGCGCAGCGCTAGCTCGGCGGCAGGCGGCTGCTGGAGCCACGCGTCAGCTTGAAGCACCGAAACCTGCGCGCTGCGCTGCCAGTCACTCTCTCAGTAGCGGCAGGTGGCCGGCATCGGGCTCGATCAGACCCCGAACAGATCGCTGCCACCAGCGGGCGGCGGCAGCAGCCCCAGGTGCCGATAGGCCGCCTGCGTGGCCACGCGGCCGCGCGGGGTGCGCTGCAGGTAGCCCTGCTGGATCAGGTAGGGCTCGATCACGTCTTCGATCGTGCCGGCCTCTTCGCCGATCGCCGCGGCCACGTTCTCGAGCCCCACCGGGCCGCCGTCGAAGCGGTGGATCACCGCGTCCAGCAGTTTGCGGTCCATCACGTCCAGGCCCTGCGGGTCGACGTCCAGCATCTTCAAGGCCAGGTCGGCAATGCGCACGTCGACGCGGCCGTCGGCCTTGACCTGGGCGTAGTCGCGCACGCGGCGCAGCAGCCGGTTGGCAATGCGCGGCGTGCCGCGCGAGCGGCGGGCGATTTCCAGCGCACCGGCGGCGTCGACCGGCACATTCAGCAACCCGGCCGAGCGCGTGACGATGCGCGTCAACTCTTCGGCGGTGTAGAACTCGAGCCGCGCCACGATGCCGAAGCGGTCGCGCAGTGGGTTGGTCAGCATGCCTGCGCGCGTGGTGGCGCCGACCAGCGTGAAGGGCTGCAGGTCGAGCTTGATCGAACGCGCCGCCGGGCCCTCGCCGATCATGATGTCGATCTGGTAGTCCTCCAGCGCCGGGTACAGGATCTCCTCGACCACCGGGCTCAGACGATGGATCTCGTCGATGAAGAGCACGTCGTTCTTCTCGAGGTTGGTCAGGATCGCGGCCAGGTCTTTCGGCTTTTCGAGCACCGGGCCACTGGTCTGGCGCAGGTTGACGCCGAGCTCGGCGGCGATGATGTGGCTCAGCGTGGTCTTGCCCAGGCCCGGCGGGCCGAACAGCAGCACGTGGTCGAGCGCTTCGGCCCGTCCGCGGGCGGCGCGGATGAAGATCTCGAGCTGTTCGCGCGCCTTGACCTGGCCGACGTACTCGGCCAGGCCCCTGGGGCGCAGCGCGCGTTCGATGACCTCTTCAGCGGGTGATGCCGGCGCGGCGCTGACCACCCGCCCGATGCGCGGCGGATCGGGCTGGAAGTCGTCGGTCTGGATGGTCATCGCGCATTATCGGGACCCAGCCGCAGCCCGACGCGGGCGGCGCTGATCAGCCGGGGGCGTCCGGCGCGGCGCGTCTGCCATTGCCTGCGCGCGCTGCACGGACCGCGCGCAACCAGCCGCCCAGAAGTCGCTTCAACACCGAGCGCGACTCGGCCGCTTCCAGCAGATCGTGATGCCCCGCCCCTTTGACGCGATAGACCGTGGCCTCCGGCGCGGCATCGTCGAGCGCCTTCGTCCGCAACGGTGACACCAGATCGTCACGACTGCCATGCACCAGCAACAAGCGCGTGGCGCGCTGGATCTGGCCTATGCACAGCGCATCGACACGCGCCAGCGCAGCCTCGGGCCGCAGCAGGTCTGCCGGTACGCTGGAGCGCTCCGACAGCGTCCACGGGGCTGGGCGCCCTGGTGCCAGCAGCCACAGCAGTTGCGGGCGACTGGCCGGCTCCAGTTCGGACGCCAGCACGCTGGCCAGGGTGGCGCCGAAGCCATGCCCGGCCATCACCAGCGGCAGCCCGGGCTGCCGCCGGCGAAGATCCGACCAGGCGAGTTCGACCTTGACCAGCGCCCGTGCCGGGGCCACGGCCCGCGCCGCCGGGTTGATGATCATCACGCTGAACCCCAGCTCGCGCAGCAGCGTGATCGACTGCTTGAGCAAGCGGGCATCGGAGCGCGGGTCGGCCACGAACAGAATGGCGGCCTGAGCCTGCCGATGCGGCCACCAACCGTCGCCCGAGTCTGCGTCGGCGCTGTCCGGCGGCGCGACCCGGGTCAAACCGACCGCGGTCGAAACCAGCGCCAGCGCAGCCAGCACTGCCAGCGGCAGGCAGGCCCTCAACACCTTGTGGACGATCATCGTTGCCGGCACCCGCGGCGCGCCCGCCGCGCCGTGGGTGGGATCCTGCGCCAACATACGCTGCGTTGTCCATGCCGGCTGCCCGACTGCGTTTACCCTTGCCGACAAGCCTGCCTGCGCGTCACCCGGAGATCGACCATGTCACGATTCATCAAGCTCTGCCTTGCACTGGGCGTCACCAGCGTCGCTGGCGCCGCGCTGGCCCAGATCACCGTCAAGGACGCCTGGATCCGCGGCACCGTCGCCCAGCAGAAGGCCACCGGCCTGTTTGCGCAGATCACCTCCAGCGCAGGCGGCAAGCTGGTGTCGGCCAGTTCGCCGGCAGCCGGCGTGGTCGAGATCCATGCGATGTCGATCGACGGCAACGTGATGCGCATGCGCGCGTTGCCGTCTGGACTGGAGCTGCCGGCGGGCAAGGCGGTGGACTTGAAGCCCGGCGGCTACCACCTGATGCTGATGGATCTGAAGCAGCAGCTCAAAGAGGGCGACAGCGTGCCGGTGACGCTAGTGATCGAGCGCGCCGACAAGAAGCGCGAAACAGTCGAGATCAAGGCCGCCGTGAAGGCGCTCAACGCGGCGCCGATGCAGCACAAGCATTGATCCGTTGCGTCAACACCACCACGGGCGTCGCGGGCGGATGGAGCCTGCGTCAGCCGGGCATGTGCGCGGCCGGGCCCAGCCAGTCGATCACGGCAGCATGGAAGTCCGCCGGCGCGGCCAGCATCACCCAATGGCCGGTCGCCATCTCGACGACGCGGCAACCGGGCCGCGCGGCCAGCGCCTGGACCCAGGCGCTTGAATGGAACAGGGCGGGCTTGCGCCGGCCATAGACGAACAGCATCGGCAGTGCAGGATCGGTGACGCGAAAGGGCTTGGCCGCCCGGTAAGAGCCGTGCGTGCCGGTCCAGGTGATCCAGTAGGGATAGCCCATCTGCGCTCGGATCTGCTGCGGCGGAGCAGGCACCCGCATCGCCTTGGCCAGCTTGCGAGCCATCTGGTCACCCAGGCCGCCGCCGATGCGCCAGGCCAGCGCCAGCCACAGTTGATAGCCCAGGATCCAGAGCTTGGCGCGGCCGCTCAGCTCGGCGCGGTGGGCGCGCGAGCCGGCGTCGCCGATATCGACCCCGATCACGCGCGACACCAGCGTCGGATGCAGTCGCATGAAGTGGTAGCCGAACAGGCAGCCCCAGTCGTGCAGCAGCAGCGTCACCGGAGTGCCGCCCCCGGTCTGACGCACCACCTGGTGCAGCAGTTCGGTGACCTGCGCCAGCGTGCGTGCGCCTGCTGCATCGCCGGCAGCAAAGCCCGGCAGCGTGAAGCGCACGCAACGCCACTGCCGGGCCAGCGCAGCCACCGTGCCGTCCCACAGCGCCGCCGTGTCGGGCCAGCCGTGCAGCAGCAGCACGGTGTCGAGCGGTTCGCGGTCGGCGGGCTCGTCGATCTGCACGGCGACGCCGGCGACGGTCTCGATTCGGCTCATCGCTGCATGCTAGCGCGAGCTGAGGCCGGCCCTGTGCCCCACCGGCCTGGCCCCGCCGCCGCGACCTGCATACGGCGCAGACTGGACGCACCCGCACCCGCGCCCGACAGGACGCGGACAGCACGCACCCGCGCCCGACAGGCCGCGGACAGCACGAAATACTGGCCCTGCACCTCGACCACCTGGTCCGCGCGCAACGGGCCGCGGTCGACGCACAGCACCTGCAGGCCGTGGCTGGCGGCCAGCGCGAGCACGGCCGCCTCGCCATGCGCATAGCGCAGGCTGGGCTGCAGCACGAAGGTCTGGCCGGCGGCTGCCGG
This sequence comes from Rubrivivax sp., assembly GCA_031408155.1. GTDB lineage: Bacteria > Pseudomonadota > Gammaproteobacteria > Burkholderiales > Burkholderiaceae_C > Rubrivivax. Next base: position 2,321 of record JANOJJ010000408.1, on the reverse strand, counting down.
CTCGACCGAAAAGGCGAACACGCCGCCCGGCCTCAGCACCCGCCGCACGCCGGCGAACACCGGCGCCAGGTCGCCCAGGTAGATCATCACGTCGGAGGCGATCAGCAGGTCGTGGCGCTGCTCGGTCTGCGCCAGATGTTCGGCCAGATCGGCCTGCAGCAGTTCGTCGTAGACCGCACGGCCGCGCGCCACGTCGAGCATCGCAACCGACAGGTCCACCCCGGCCAGGCGCCGGGTCAGGGGCCGCAGCAGCGCTCCGCACAGGCCGGTGCCGCAGCCCAGGTCGAGCACCGCGTCGAACCGGTCGTAGCGCTGGTCCAGCACCAGCTGCAGCAGCACCGCGGGCGCGCAGTAGCCCAGCTGGTCGACCAGGTGGTGATCGAAGTCGGCCGCATAGTCGTCGAACAGGCGCTCGACGTAGGCGCGCGGTGCGCTGGCCGGCGCCGGGCCGCCGCGCACCGCCGCCAGGTAGTAGCGGTTGAGGTCGGCATCGTCGCCCAGCGCCAGCGCGCGCTCGAAGCTGGCGGCGGCTTCGTCGCTGCGCTCGAGATCCTTCAGCGCGGTGCCGCGCTGGCTCCAGCTGGCGCCATGGGTCGGTCGCAGGGCCAGGCAGCGCTCGTAGGCGTCGAGCGCCGCTGCCGGCTGCTCGAGCATCTGCCGCGACTGCGCGAGGTGGAACCAGGCTTCGGCCCGTGCCGGCGCCAACTGCACCAGCCGCTCTAGCGAGACGCAGGCGTCGGCGGGGCGATTGAGCTGGTTCAGCGCCACGCCGCGATGGCCCAGCGCCTCGTCATCCTGCGGCTCTTGCGCCAGCACCTCATCGAGCAGCGGCAGCGCGTCGGCCGGCCGGCCCAGCTTGAGCAAGGTGGCCGCCAGGTTGGTCAAGGTCGATGGTCTACCGGGCAGCAGGACCAGTGAGGCGCGGAAGGCCCGTTCCGCCGGCTCCAGACGGCCCGCCTGCAGGTGGGCCAGGCCGGTGGTGAACTGTTCGCGCGCGGCAGCGAAGCGGTCGTCGGTCATGGCCGGATTTTGCGGCCAGCCGGCCGCGCCCTGTTCGCAGTTTCGACCTCCAGCACCGGCATGACAATCGGCGTCCCGCTTCAATGGTGCGCGCCCCAGGCCGCACCGCCACCGGACCCGCATCGACCATGTCCTCCAAACCCGGCCGCAACGAACCCTGCCCGTGCGGCAGCGGCATGAAGTACAAACACTGCCACCTGCGCGACGATGCAGGTGTCGACACCGGCCCGCCGCCCGATGCGCTCCAGCGCGCGGTCGAACGGGCCATTGCCTGGCTCACCGGCTACCGGCGCAAGGCCTTCGTGGCGGCGCTGGACGAACTGATCGACGAATTCATGTTCGACTCCACGCCACTGCCGGCGCACGACCTGAGCGACGACTTCGCTGGGCAGGTGCAGGTCAACTTCACCGAATGGCTGCTGGCCGAAGGCTCGATTCAGGTCAAGGGCTCCGAGCAGCGCACCGTCGACCACGTGCTGGGCCCCGATGGCCCTGCGTTCAGCCCCGAGCAGCGACTGTGGATCGAACAGTTGCGCACGCAAGCGCTGCGGCTGTACACGGTGACCGGCATGCGCCGGGGCAGCGGCCTGACGCTGCGCGATGCGCTGGACAGCGCCGCCGCGCCGCTCGACGTTGACGAGGACCTGGGCAGTCTGTCGATCGAAGACGGCACGCTGATCGGTGCGCGCGTCCTCCGCCTGGCCGGGCGCAACGAACTGTCGGGTGCGATGTACGCCTACGCTGCGCTGCATGCGGCCGAGGTGATCGACGCCGTGCGTGCTGCCGAGCAGTTCAGCGCCGAGCCCGGCAACCGCCGCATGCTGGTGGGGCGGGAAATCATGCGCCAGTGGGTGCGTGAGTGGACGCAGCCGCGCCGCCTGCCCCGGATCGAGGATGCCGGCGGCAACCCGCTCGGAGCGGCGCGATGAAGCCCGCCGGCAAGCGCCCGGGCAGCGGCATGGGCAAGACGGCGGCCGGGCGAGCCGACAAGCGGCGCGCCGCCAGCACGCCCACCGAACCCCGGCTGTCGCGCCAGCGCAGGCCAGCATCGATGTCGGTGGAAGACTGGCAGCGCGGCCTGCGCCGGCAGTTCGGACACGAGCAGGCCTACGAGCTTGACAAGCTGATGCTGATCCGCTTCCAGGCTCTCGCCGACCGCGTCTTCCGTACGGAGTTCCTCGTACTCGCCTACCAGGGCTCGCTGCAGCTGGTGGCCTTCGCCTCGTTCGGTGGCCGGACGAACCGAACCCGCGGCACGCCTGGCTCGCGACATCGTCGACCGGGTGCGTGACCTGACGGCC
>JANOJJ010000309.1:0-1694 GCA_031408155.1 Rubrivivax sp. | reverse complement strand
CGGCAAAGAAGAATATGCGCCTCCTCCCCCAAACATACCCACGCTGGACCAAGGCCGAGCACGACACGTTCGTCCGTCTCGCGAATTTAGGCGTCGGCTCAAAAGAGATCGAAAGAAGTATTGAGTGCTGACCAGGCCGACCTGGAGGTCACCATGCGCCACAGCCGCCAGAAAGCTGGCCTTGACCTTGGCCGCGTCGTCCACGCCGGGTGGCACACGGTAGGTCAGCAGCTCGACCAGAAAAGCCTCTTCACCGGCTGGCGGGGCCTTGATCAGCTCGATCAGCTCGGCGGTCTGCCTGGCGTCCAGCGGCAGCGGTGGAATGCCGAGCGCGGCGCGTTCGGCGACATGTTGGCGGTAGGCTTGCAGCATGAGGTGCTCCAGGGGACAGGGTCGAAAGAATCGGGGCTCAGGCTGACATCAGGCTTGGGGCATGAGCAGCTTGAGGCCCTTGAAATAGTCGCGGTAGAAGCCCGCATCTCGGGTGATCAGGGCGGTGCATTGCAGCAAGGCATGTGCGCCGATGAGGAAGTCGGGCACCGTTCGCGGGCCCACGGCGGCCAGGCCAGCGGCCTTGCGCCGTTCTTTGAAGCGGCGCTGCATCTCGCCGGCGCGCACCGCAGCGCGGGACTCGATGGCCGAAAAGGTGATGCCGGCGTCTTCCAGCGTGTCCAGCAGTTCGGCGCCGTAGCCCAGGCCCGAGACCACTTCGCTGACCACCACGTCGCAGACCACCACCGGGCCGCGCGCCAGGGCCTGGCGCAGGCTGCCTTCGGCGGCCTCGGCCCGCGGGTCGTCACCCAGCAGGTCGATCAGCACGGACGAGTCGATGGCGATCATTTCGGCGGTCAGACGTCAATCGGGTCGCCCGGTGCACGGCCGCGCAGCTCGCGCATGATGTCGTCGGTGGTGGTGCCCGGCGGCAGCTTGAAGCGCCCGCGCAGACGCGACACGGCGTCGTCGACGTTCTTGCGCAGGATGATGCGGCTGCCGTCGAGCTCGACCTTCAGCTGCGTGCCCTTGACCAGGCCGAGCGCATCGCGCACCGCCTTGGGCAGGGTAATTTGCCCTCGTTCAGCGACCGTGGCTTCCATGGCGGGCTCCTCGGGATGGCCGGCAGGCCAATTCAGATCAACCAAGTATGCATGAAGTATACGTACCTGATTCGTCTGAATCAAGGTTAACCCTGAGTTCAGCGCGCCGCGGACGCTGCCGAAGCCGCAGCCGCTGCAGCCGCTGCGGCCCGCACCGGGTCGATGCCGATCGACTCGCCACTGTCCTTGCGGGTGGCCATCGCCTCGCGTTGCTTTTCGTGCACGCAGTTGTCCACCACGCGCCGGCCGATCTGGGTGTCCATCAGCATCGACTTGTTGGCGATCTGCAGCATCAGCATGCGGCCCTTGACGTCCTCGAGTCGCAGCGCGCCGGTGTGCGACAGCACCGGCTTCATGATCCAGGTCTGCTTGCGGTGCTTGACGTCGAGGTAGCCGTCGTACTTGCGGTTGACGTCGACGCTGACCGTCTCGTTGAACTCGCATCCGTAGGTGCCGAAGTGCGCCATCGAGGCGGCCGCCATCTGCTCGCCGGGGGCTGGTGGCAGCGCGGCTTCGGCCCGCGGCGGCGGACCTCGGCGCTGCCCTTGCTGGCGCTGTGGCGGGGCGGCCGTCTGTGCGGCGGCGGCCAGCGCCCCCAGG
>JANOJJ010000299.1:0-2140 GCA_031408155.1 Rubrivivax sp. | reverse complement strand
TTGATGGGGCTGAACTTTCGTCACTTCGTTCTCGCGCTCCTGCAGCCCGCGCCACAGGGTGAAGTTCCTCGGCCTGGCGGCTGCGCATTCGGTCGCGGGCCCTGCTGGCGACGATTCTGCTCAAAAGATGATGGCGCGCCTGCTGGACGGTCCCCGTGCCTGCGCTTTCACCGCCCCACCGCCGGTGGGCCACCGCGGCGCCGCGCGCCGCGCTCAGCTCAACAGCTCGGCCAACGCGCGGGCGATGACCTTGGTCGCGCGCCGCAGGTCTTCGAGTTCGATGTGCTCGTCGGCGCGCTTGGCATTGCTTTCCAGCACCGTGCGCGGGCCGCAGCCGTAGAGCACCGCCGGAATGCCGCGTTCGCTGAACAACCGCGCGTCGGTGTAGAGCGGCGTCCCCGAGCCCTCGATGCGCTCGTCGAACACCGCGCTGGCGTGCCGGCACAGCGCCTCCACCAGCGGCTGGTTGCCCGCCAACGGCGTGAGTGCGTTGGCCAGCAGCATGCGCCTCACGTCGATCGTGATGCCCGGCGACTCGGCCACCGCATCAGCCATCACGCGGCGCAGCGTGGCTTCGACGTCGGCCGGGTTCTCTTCGGGGATCATGCGGCGGTCGAGCTTGAGCACCACCTTGCCCGGCACGACGTTGGTGTTGCTGCCGCCCTGGATGAGCCCGACGTTCAGGTAGGGATGCGTGATGCCCTCGACCCGGCTCGTCACTGGCTGGTACAGCGTGTTCTGGTGGTACAGCGCGTTGAGGATCTTCGTCGCCGCCTGCAAGGCGTCGACGCCGGTGTCGGGCACCGCGGCGTGGCCTTGCCTGCCGTGCACCGTGACCTCCATCTGCAGGCAGCCGTTGTGCCCGGTCACCACCTGGTAGCTGAAGCCGGCGGCGATCACGAGATCGGGTTTGACGAGGCCTTGTTCCAACAGCCAGCCCGGGCCGAGCTCGCCGCCGAATTCTTCGTCGTAGGTGAAGTACAGCTCGACGCTGCCTTTGAGTGGCGTCGTCAGCGACTCGATGGCGCGCGTGGCGAAGGTGTAAGTCGCGAAGTCGCACTTGCTGACCGCGGCGGCGCGGCCATAGAGCTTGCCGCCGGCCACTTCGCCGCCGTACGGGTCGTGCGTCCAGCCTTCGCCGGGCGGCACGACGTCGCCGTGCGCGTTCAGCCCGATGGTCCGGCCCGCGCCGTACTTTCGCCGCACGATCAGGTTGGTGATCGATTCGAGGCCGGCGGCCTGAACCGCTGGCGACGCGACGGCATGCTGTTCCGCTTCGAAGCCGAATTCGCTCAGCAGTTGCGCCGTGCGCTCGGCGTGCGGTGCGTTGTTGCCGGGCGGCGTGTCGGTCGGCACGCGCACCAGCTCCTGCAGGAAGCGCACTTCCTCGTCGAAGTGGCTGTCGATCCAGGCATCGAGGGCGGCGTGCTGGCGGTTGGTGTCGGTCATGCGAGTTCCGTGGCGAGTTGATCGAGCAGGTTCTGGAAGGCGCGCACGCACAGTTCGGTGTCGTCGTTGGTGATCGACTCGAGCGGGTTGTGGCTGATGCCGGCATTCAGGCCACGCATGAAGAGCATCGCCTGCGGCATCAGTTCATGCAGCTTCATCGCATCATGGCCGGCGCCGCTGGGCATGCGGTGCAGCGGCAGGCCCAGGGCTTGCACCGCGGCCTCCCAGCGCTGCTGCCAGGCCGCTGCGCACGGCGCGGCGGCGGCACGCATGGTTTCTTCCAGCCGGCAGTGCAGGCCGCGCCGCTCGCAGATGCGCTGCAGCTCGGCGCGCACCTCGGCGGCGCAGGCATCGCGCACCGCGTCGGTGGTGGCGCGCATGTCCAGGCTGAACTTGCAGCGCCCGGGCACGACGTTGATCGAGCCGCCCGGCACCTCGAGCATGCCGACGGTGGCCACCAGGTGGGGCACGGCGCCACCGCGCTTCTCGACGAACAACGCGAGTTCGGCCGCCGCGGTGGCGGCGTCGCGGCGGCGGTCCATCGGCGTGGTGCCGGCGTGACTGGCCATGCCGAGGATCTCGCCGACATGGCGCACGCTGCCGTTGATCGAGGTCACGATGCCCAGCGGCAGGTCGATCTCGTTCAACACCGGTCCCTGCTCGATGTGCGTCTCGACGAAGCCGAGGTACT
>JANOJJ010000811.1:0-12234 GCA_031408155.1 Rubrivivax sp. | reverse complement strand
CTTCCTGCAGCACGACCCGGAGCGGCCCATCCTGCCGCCCGAGGCGCTGTTCCTGCGCACCGAGGACCTGTTCGCGGCGACGCAGGCCCATGCCACGCTGGCGCTGCGTGGCAACGACCCGCTGCCCTGGGCTCGGCCACTGCCCGATGTGGGTGTGGACCGCGGCGCCACCGAACCGCTGGCGACACTGGAACGCCACCTGGCGGCGACCTCAGCGCGGGTGTTGCTGGTGGCCGAAAGTGAAGGCCGGCGCGAAAGCCTGCTCGACCTGCTGCGCGACCACAAGATCGCCCTGCCCACGGTGGCCACGCTGGCCGAGTTCCTGGCTGACGACGAAAAGGTCGCCATCGCGTCAGCACCGCTGGCCGCGGGCTTTCACTGGCTGGACGAGGCCGACGGCATCTCGATCCAGTTCCTGACCGAGACCGAGCTCTTCGCCAGCGCGCCGCAAGGCCGGCGCCGGCGGCGGCAGGAACAGGTCACCGAAGTCGACGCGCTGATCAAGGACCTGTCGGAGCTGAAGGTCGGCGACCCGGTGGTGCACATCAACCATGGCATCGGGCGCTACCGCGGGCTGATCAACATCGACCTCGCGAACGGTGAAGATGGCGGAGCGAGCGAGTTCCTGCAGCTCGAATACGCCGACCAGGCCACGCTGTACGTGCCGGTCAGCCAACTGCACCTGATCGGCCGCTACACCGGCGTCAGCGCTGACGAAGCACCGCTGCACAAGCTCGGATCGGGGCAGTGGGAGAAGGCACGCCGCAAGGCCGCCGAGCAGGTGCGCGACACGGCGGCCGAATTGCTCGACCTGTATGCCCAGCGCGCCGCGCGCGACGGCTTCGCGCACCGCTTCAGCGCGCATGACTACGACGCTTTCGCGGCCAGCTTCGGCTTCGAGGAGACGGTCGACCAGCGGGCCGCGATCCACGCCGTGATCCAGGACATGATCAGCCCGAAGCCGATGGACCGGCTGGTCTGCGGCGACGTGGGCTTCGGCAAGACCGAGGTCGCCCTGCGCGCCGCGTTCGTGGCCGTGCACGGCGGCAAGCAGGTCGCCATCCTGGCGCCGACCACGCTGCTGGCCGAGCAGCATTTCCAGACCCTGGTCGACCGCTTCGGCAAGTGGCCGGTGAAGATCGCCGAGCTGTCGCGCTTTCGCAGCCCGAAGGAAGTGAAGGTGGCACTCGAAGGCATTGCCAACGGCACGGTCGACATCGTGGTCGGCACCCACAAGCTGCTGTCGGGCGACGTCAAATTCAAGCAGCTCGGGCTGCTCGTCATCGACGAGGAACACCGCTTCGGCGTGCGCCACAAGGAAGCGATGAAGGCGCTGCGGGCCGAAGTCGACGTGCTCACGTTGACCGCGACGCCGATTCCACGCACGCTGGGCATGGCGCTCGAAGGCCTGCGTGACCTGTCGGTCATCGCCACCGCCCCGCAGCGCCGGCTGGCGATCAAGACTTTCGTGCGCGACGAAGGCAACGGCATCATCCGCGAAGCGGTGCTGCGCGAGTTGAAACGCGGCGGTCAGGTCTACTTCCTGCACAACGAGGTCGAAACGATCAAGAACCGCGCCCACAGGCTGGCCGAACTGGTGCCCGAAGCGCGCATCGCCATCGCCCATGGCCAGATGCCCGAGCGCGAGCTCGAACGGGTGATGCGCGACTTCGTCGCCCAACGCCACAACCTGCTGCTGTGTTCGACCATCATCGAGACCGGCATCGACGTCGCGAGCGCCAACACCATCGTCATCAGCCGGGCCGACAAGTTCGGCCTGGCGCAGCTGCACCAGTTGCGCGGGCGCGTCGGCCGCAGCCACCACCAGGCCTATGCCTACTTGCTGGTGCCCGACGTGCAGGCGCTGACCAAGCAGGCCGCGATGCGGCTCGAGGCCATCCAGCAGATGGAAGAACTGGGCTCGGGCTTCTATCTCGCCATGCACGACCTGGAGATCCGCGGCGCCGGCGAAGTGCTGGGCGAAAACCAGAGCGGCAACATGATGGAGGTCGGCTTCCAGCTCTACAACGACATGCTGGCCGAAGCCGTGCGCTCGCTGAGGTCCGGCCGCGAACCCGACTTGCTGTCGCCGCTGGGCGGCCTGTTCGGCGGCACCACCGAAGTCAACCTGCACGCCCCTGCGCTGCTGCCCGACGCCTACTGCGGCGACGTGCACGCGCGACTGTCGCTGTACAAGCGGCTGGCCTCGGCTGGCGGCAACGAGGCCATCGACCGCCTGCTCGAAGAGGTGACTGACCGGTTCGGCAAGCTGCCGGCGCAGGGCCAGGCGCTGTTCGACACGCACCGCCTGCGCGTGCTGGCCAAGCCCTACGGCGTGGCCAGGATCGACGCCGGCCCGAAGCTGATGACGATCGTCTTTCGGCCCAACCCGCCGATCGACGCTCAGCGCATCATCGCGCTGGTGCAGAAGAATCGCGCCGTCAAGCTGGCCGGCAACGACAAGCTGCGCATCGAGCGCGAATTCGCGTCAGCGCAGGATCGCGCGCAGTACGTGCGCGACGTGCTGCGCGCGCTGGGGCCGCCATCGGGACCGCCTGCTGCGGCATGAACGGTGTGCCTCAGCGCGGCGGCCAGACCGGCGGGTGCGATCCCGGCGGCATCGAGGGCCGTCGCCAGGCCGGCGCCGTATGCGACAAGCGCGCCGCATGGCGCACTGCCAGCAGCGCGCCAAAGCCGCTGGCGCTGCTTTCCATCGCGCCGTCGAAGCGCGGCTTGGGCACGGTCGCGAAGCCCGAGTTGCGGCCCAGGCTGCGCAACCACTGCCCGCTGCGCGCCAGCGACCCCCGCACGTGCCAGCTGCCGCCCTCACGTGCCTGCCGCAACAGCGCCGCCTGGGCGCCAAAGGCGAGCAAAAAGCCGGTGCTGTAGTCCAGCACCTGCAGCGGCAAGGCCTTGGGCTCGTTCGCGCCGAAGGCCCGGGCTTCGGCATGGTTGAAGCCGGTGGCTGTCTGCACCAGGGAATCGAAGCCGCGGCGAGCAGCCCAGGGCCCCGCCTCACCATAGGCCGAGAGCGACACGCAGACGATGCCGGGCCTGAGCCGCGCCAGCTCGTCCGGGCCGAAGCCCAGCGCGGCCAGGCCGCCCGGGCGGTAGCCCTGCACAAAGACGTCGGCCTCTCGTACCAGCGCGCGCAGCGTCCGGCGGTCGGCTTCTGACTTCAGGTCCAGATGCACCGACAGCTTGCCGCGGCTGGTGTCGGCAATGGCGTCGATGTTGGGCAATGACGGGCTGTTGACCAGCATCACGTCGGCCCCGTAGGCAGCCAGCGTGCGACCGGCCACCGGGCCGGCCAGGATGCGGGTCAGGTCAAGCACCCGCAGGCCGTGCAGCGGCGGCTGTCCCGGTGCCAGTTCGGCGCCTGGCGCTGCGGCCGCTGCCGCACCGATGCGCTCGAATGCCAGCAGCGGCTGTGCAGCCACCGCCGCCGCCTGCGCATGCGCGTCCCATTGCTCGAAGCTGCGCACTGCGGCCACCACCAGCCCTGCATCGGCCGCAGCCTGTTCGAAGTCCTCGGCCCGCCAGCGTCGCAAGGCCTGTGCGACCTGGGCGCGCTCGATCGCTGCGCCGGCTGGCAGGCCCAGCAGGCGCAGCGCCCCGTCGCGGTGGTGCGCGAAGTTGGCGTGGATGCGCACCCAGCCCGGCGTTGCCGTGCCTCCACAGGCGTACAGGCCGGACAGCTTGTCCCAGGGGTCCGGTGTGCGACCGTCGATCGAGAAGCGGCCCGAGGCCTCCAGCACCACATCGGTGGCGTCCACGCTGACGCGCTGCAGCGGCCCGCCGCGGGACTGGCCGATCTCGGCCGCGGCCAGGGCGGCCGCACCCAGGCTGACCTGCAGGATCGTAGCCACTGCGAAGGACGAGGCCAGCACCGGCTCGTCACCCGTCAGCGTGATGCGCTGCAGCGCCGCTGGCGCCAGGCCGGCGTCGGCCCAGAGTGCAGACAGGGCGGCGGCGGCGGCCGGCAGCGCATTGGTGTCAGCAGGGGTGGTCATGACAGGGCGTAGTGGCGGAGGATGCAGCCATTTCACGCCGTCGCGTCGGTGCCAGTCAACACCCGGGTGCGTGATCCGGCGACGTCGACCGGCGTCACCGGTCCGTCAGGCGGCCAGCAGACGCTCGAGCCGCTGCATCGCCCAATCCAGCGCCGCGTCGCCGTCGGCCTTGACGGCCACGCGCGCATTGGCGCGCGCCAACGCCGGTGCGCGCAGGTCGCACACCGTCATGCCGCGGGTGTGGCGGCCCTGCAATTCGATGTCCACCCGTGCCGGCTGCAGTTCAAACAGCTCGGGCCGGGCCAGCCACAGGACTGGCGTCGGGTCGTACAAGGGCTGCACCGCGCGCCCGCGCTGGCGGCCGACGGCCAGGTAGCCATCGAGATAACCAGCGAACAAGGTGGCCGTCTCGCTGCCGATGGCGTGCAGCCGCTCGACCTGCGGCTGGCCGATCGGCAGCTGGCGGCAGACGTCGAGGCCGAACATCATCACCGGTACGCCGCAGTCGAATACGCGCGCAGCGGCTTCGGGGTCGGCGTGGATGTTGAATTCGGCTGCCGTGGTGACGTTGCCACCCACCATCGCGCCACCCATGATCACCAGGTCGGCCAGCAGCCCCGGCAGGTCAGGCGCGAGCGCGAAAGCGGCGGCCACGTTGGTCAGCGGCCCTACCGCCAGCAGCGTGATGCGCCCGGGATGCGCACGCACGGCGTCGATCATCGCCAGCACGCCATGGCCCAGCGCAGGCTGCGTGGCCGCGGGCGGCAGCATGGGTCCGGTGGTTTCCATGCCGAGCGCACCCAGCACGTTCTGCGCCGTGACCGGCGGCTGTGCCAGCGGCCGGTCGCAGCCGGCGTACACGGGTGTCTCGAAGCCGTGCAAGGCCTTGATCGCCAGCGCGTTGGACAGCGTGATGCCGAGCGGCGCATTGCCGGCCACCACGCTCACGCCGTGCAGCTGGAACCGAGGCTCGGCCTCGAGCAGGGCCCAGGCCATCCAGTCGTCGAAGCCGGGGTCGGTGTCGTACCAGAGGTCCATCGCATGACTTTCGTGAAACAGTCAGACCAACGAGTTGATCGGGTCGGTGCCGTAGGTCAGCCCGTCCAGCGCCTCGGCGCTGGGCCTGGCATTGCGGTTGATCGGGCGGTCGACCCGGTCGTTGGCGAGCGCGGTCTGCACGTCCCTGCACAGCCAGAACTCGATCAGCGCGCCAGCCAGGCCTCGAGCTCGGCGGCGCGCGGCATGCCGGCGCGCGCACCGTTGCGGGCACAGGCCAGCGCTGCGGCCGCGTTGGCGCGCATCAGGGCTTCGTCGAAAGGCCGCTGCTGCCGCAGTGCGGCCACCAGCGCGCCGACGAAGGTGTCGCCGGCGCCGGTGCTGTCGACGACCGTGGTGGCGCAGCCGGGCAACTGCAGCAGCCGGCCCTGGTCCCAGGCGGCACAACCGCGATCGCCGAGCGTGGCCACCACGCGCAGCGGGCCCAGACGGGCCGCGGCCTCGAGCGCCACCGCCGCCGACGGCTGGCGGCCGGTCAGCGCCAGCAATTCGACTTGATTGACCACCAGCAGGTCCAGCAGCCCCACCAGCGCCGGCGGCAAGGCGCCCATCGGTGCGGCGTTCAGCATCACCTGGGCACCCGCCGCGTGCCCCGCCTCGGCCCAGGCCAGGCTGGTGGCCATCGGGATCTCGAGCTGCAGCAGCAACCAGCGCCAGCTCGCCGGCCAGGGCCGCGGCGGCAGCGGGGCCAGCAGGTTGGCCCCAGGCAGCACGCTGATGGCGTTGTTGCCGTCGGGCCGCACATGGATCAGCGCGCAGCCGGTGGCGGCTGCCACCACCTGCACGGCCGAGGCGTCGATGCCCTCGGCCAGCAAGCCGTCCAGCAACTCGGCGCCGAAGGGATCGTCTCCCACGGCGCCGGCAAAGCACACCGGCGCGCCGAGCCGGGCCGCGGCCACCGCCTGATTGCCACCTTTGCCGCCGGCAAAGCGGGCGAACCCTTGGCCCATGACCGTTTCGCCCCAACTCGGCAGGCGCGGCACACGGCCGACCAGATCCATGTTCAGCGAACCCGCCACGACGATCATCAATCGACGATATCAGGTCGCGCCGAGCTGGCTCGGCAATCCGGCGCCAGCCGCGTCAAGGGCAACCCGTCACAGCCCCCGTCATCAGGAATGCCGGCCTGGCAGGGGCCAACCCGCTACCATCGCTTACCTCCTCGATACGGCCGCAGCCGGCCTTGGCGCCCCACCATGCGCATGTTCGACAGGTTCGTGTCCGCTCTGAAGCAGGTCCTGGCCCTGGCCCTGATGGCCGGCCTGTGCCTGGTCTGGCTACCCGCCCGCGCGGCCGCGCAGGTGACCATCGTCGACGGCGAAGCAACCTTGGTCGACGGTGGCACCAGCGTGCTCGCGGCCGAAGGGCTGAAGGTCGCCGACGAGACCATCGTGCGCACCACCGCACGCACCACGCTGCTGCGCGTCGAGTGGCCCGATGGCACTGCCGCCGATTTCGGGCCCGACACTCAAGCGATGCTCAACCCGGCCGGCTTGGGCCCGCGCGGCGCTCGCACGCCTTCGGTCTATCTGCTGCGCGGCTGGCTCAAGCTCAGTGCGATGGGCAGTGGCCCGGCCGCGGGGCTGCAGGCGCCCCGCATCGCCGTGCAAGCCTTCACGGGTGCCTTGGTGGTCATGGTCGCGGGCGACGAGACCTGGGTCTTTGCCGAATCGGGGGCTGCGCCGCTGGTCGAGCGCGACCTCAAGCCGGCGTCCAGTATCGGGCTCAAGAGCGGCGAGGTCTACCTGCGCGCGGGCAGCGCCAAGGGCACCGTGGCGCCCCGCCCCACCTCGGCGCAGATGCAGCGCGTGCCGAGCGGCTTTCGCGACACGTTGCCGCTGCGCAGCGCCGCGGTCAAGGACCGGAACGTGACGGCCAAGCCGTCGGCAGTGCCTGCTTACGCAGAATTGCGCGAATGGCTGCTGGTCGAGCAGCCGCTGCGCAAGAACTTCACTCGGCGTTTTGCCGCGCGCACAAAGGAGCCTGCGTTCCGCGCCGGGCTGGTCGAGAACCTGGCCAAGCACCCCGAATGGGAACGGGTGCTGTTTCCTGAACGTTTCATCAAACCCGCTTCTGCACCGCGCTGAAGTGGTGCCACGCCTGCGCAAAGGATTCGTATGAAACTGCTCGTCAAGTTCAATCTGATCTACGTGATCGTGCTGGCACTGGGCGTCGGCGTCAGCGGCTACGTCACGCGCAACCTGCTGGTCAACAACGCGCGCGAGGAGGTGCTCAACAATGCACGGCTGCTGATCGACAAGGCCAACGCCGTGCGCGGCTACACCTCGGGTCAGATCACCAAGCTGCTGCAGACGCAGATGAAGTACGAATTTCTGCCGCAGTCGGTGCCGAGCTATTCGGCAGTTGAGGTTCTGACGACACTGCTGAAGAACTATCCCGACTACCTCTACAAGGAAGCCACGCTCAACCCGACCAACCCGCGTGACCGTGCCACCGGCTGGGAGGTCGACGTGGTCAACCAGTTCCGCGGCAACGCCGAGTTGAAGGAGGTGATGGGGCAGCGCGATACGCCCAGCGGACCGTCGCTGTACCTGGCCAAGCCGTTTCGCATCACCAACCCGGCCTGCCTGCAATGCCACAGCAGCGTCGAGGCCGCGCCCAAGACCCTGGTCGACAAGTACGGCCCGGCCAACGGTTTCGGGTGGAACTTGAACGAGGTGATCGGAGCCCAGGTCATCTCGGTGCCGCTGGCGCTGCCGCTGCAGCGTGCCGAAAAGTCGTTCAACGTCTTCATCGGTTCGCTGGTCGGTGTTTTCGTCGTTGTTGGCGTCGTGCTCAACCTGATGATCTGGCTGGTGGTGGTGCGGCCGGTCACTCAGCTGTCGGAACTGGCCGACCGGGTCAGCCAGGGCGACCTCAACGCAGCCGACTTTCCGGCTGGCGGCGGCGACGAGATCGGCGTGCTGGCGCAGAGCTTCTCGCGCATGCGGACCAGCGTCGTGCAGGCGATGAAGATGCTCGAGGCGTGAACGCCTTGCCTTATCCGCAACCCTCGGGACACCGCGGCGCCCCGCAGAGCGCCTACGATCCGGGCTCGTGAAACACCCTGACCGTCTGGGCAAGTACATCATCACCGACGTGCTCGGTGAAGGCGCCATGGGCGTCGTCTACAAAGGGTTCGACCCGGACATCAAGCGCGTCGTCGCCATCAAGACCATCCGTCGCCAGTTCGGCGTCAGCGGAGAAGGAGTCTCCGCTGCAGCCCGTTTTCGCAACGAGGCCCAGGCCGCCGGCCGGCTGACGCACCCGGGCATCGTCGCGGTCTACGATTTCGGTGAGGACGACACCGTCGCCTTCATCGCGATGGAGTATGTCGAGGGCAAGACGCTGGCGCATTACCTTTCCAGCAAGGTGCGCTTCACCGACGATGACATCCCCGGCGTGATCTGCCAGGTGTTGGACGCGCTGGGCCATGCACACGACCAAGGCGTGTGGCACCGCGACGTCAAGCCCGCCAACAGAATCATGGCGAAGAACGGCAAGCTCAAGATCGCCGACTTCGGCATTGCGCGCATTGTGGACGCGGGCCTGACCCAGGCCAACGTCATGATCGGCACCCCGACCTACATGGCGCCCGAACAGTTCCTGGGCACCCCGATGGACCGCCGGGTCGACCTCTACGGCACCGGTGTGCTGCTGTACCTGCTGCTGATCGGGCGGCCGCCGTTCACGGGCTCGCAAGAGCAGTTGATGTACAAGGTGGTGCACGAGGCACCGCTGCTGCCGAGCCAGATCGAAGGCGCCGACCGGCCGCCCTTCTACGACGCCATCCTGGCGCGTGCGCTGGCCAAGGATCCCGACCGGCGCTACCCCGACGCAGCCAGTTTCAAGGCTGCCGTGCAACGCGGTGTCGGCCGACCCTTCGACAGCACGGTCTGGGAACAGACGCTGATCAAAGTGGCCGACCGCATGCCCGCAGCGCCTGGCCCGGGATCGAGAAGTGGCATCCCTGCCCCGCCGACCAGCACCGGCGGCAGCAGCGGCGGCTGGACCCAGCAGCCAGATCACTGGGACAAGTCGGTGCTGCAACAAGCCGAGGCCTCTCTGGCCAAGCTGGTCGGGCCACTGGCCAGCGTGCTGGTGCGGCGCGCGGCGCGCGAGTGCAGCGATTTGACGAGTCTGTATGCCAAGCTGGCCGAACAGGTGAGCAACCCGCAGGCGCGCACGGCGTTCCTCGAGCGCGCGACCACGATCACCACCATCAAGGCCGGCGGCAGCTCGGGCACGCGCTCGGCTCCGCCGACCCGACTCGGCGCCCCGCCGCTGCCTGAAAGCCTGCTCGACGCTGCATCCCGAGTGCTGGCGCAGCATGTGGGCCCGATCGCCAAGGTGATGGTCAAGAAGACAGCGGCCCGCACCAATGACCGCGAGGCCTTTTGCGTGCTGCTGGCCGATGCCGTGCCCGACGGCCCGGTGCGACACAAGCTGCTGGCGGAGCTGCAGCGCTTGCCCTAGCGGTGATCAGCCGCTTGACGTTGGCATGCATCCGATGGCCGGGTGCTCGCGGTGCAGGGCTGTTGCTGGCCTATGGCGCGCTGACGATCGCGCTCTACGGGCGCGTCGTGGGCTGGGACTGGTGCTGCGACGATACGCAGATCCTGCTCCATGCGCTGGAGTACAGCCCGTGGCAGTACTTCGCCGTACCCGAGGCCTGGCGTGCACTCGTGCCCTTCAGCCTGACACCGTGGCTGAGCCTTTCCTACGATCTCGATCACACGCTGTTCGGCGCCTGGCCCGCGGCCTTCTATGCGCGGCAGCTGATGAGCCTTGCGCTCAGCGCCTGGATGATTCATCTGCTGGCCCGGCCCTGGACCGGGCCGCTCCCCGCCGCGGCGGGCGCAATTCTGTTCCTGGTCGGCGTGCCGGTGGCCCACGCCAGCCACACGCTGATGGTGCGCCACTACATCGAGGGCCTGTTCGCCTTCTTGCTGGCCCTGTGGCTGTTGCAGCGGCGGCTGCAAGGTGGTCGCGCCTGGTTAGTCGCAGCGGCTGCGCTTTCCTTTGCCGTGGCCGCGTCGGCCAAGGAGGTCTACCTGCCGCTGGGCCTGCTCGTGCTCGTGCTGCCCGTCGGGCGCTGGCCCGAGCGCCTGCGGGCAGGCTGGCCGGTCCTGCTGGTGATGTTGCTGTACGTGCCGTGGCGCACCTACATGCTCGGCACCGTCATCGGCGGCTACACGCCGATACAAGACCTGCAGGGCAGCCTGCTGCAGGGGGTTCGCCAGTTGGCGGGTCTGTGGGCCTTGACCAGTTCTCAGCCCTTGTTGTCCTTGCTGGTGACGGGCCTGCTGGCCGGCGCAGCCTGGTGGCGCGCCGGATTGCGCCTGCAGGCGCCGGTCCTGCATCTGCTGGGACTGGCCTTGTTGATGGCACCGCTGGTGCCGCTGGCGCTGCAGTCCGCGGTCGGGCCGGGCATGGAGCGGCTGCTCATCGCGCCTTGGGCGGCGCTGTCGCTGGCGACGGCGTTCTGGCTCCATCGCTCGTCGGTCGGCGCGCCGCACTGGGCCGCGGCAGCCTGCGCTGTGCTGGCAGCCGCGCTCGCGCTGGCGGCCTGGCCCCTGTCGCGCCACGAGTTGCGCAAGGCTGCACCCGCGCATCGTGAATATGGTGCGCATTTCAGATTGCTGACCAGCGGTGAAGGACGTGACGCCTTGCTGGTGTCGACCTGGCTGGCGCCACACTTCGTGCACGGCGCGCTCGATCTGCGCCGCCACCTGGGCCGGCATGGCCCGGCCCCTGCCCTGCTAGCCGACGAGTCGGAACTGGCCGGGCCGGAGTCTGGCGCGCGTACCCTTTGGCGCTACGACACCGGCCTCGGTCGGCTGGTCGATGCCAGCGACGACCTGCCGGCGCGACTGGCCGCCTGGCGCGACAAGCTGCGCGTCCTGCCGCTGCAGGTGCGCATGAACTGGGACGCACCGTCACGGGTGGTGCGTTGGCAACTGGGTCCGCCGCAGGAGGCCAGCTTCGCCCTGTTGGCGCCAAGCAAGCAAGTGGCCTTGCCGAGCACTGGAGCAATCTTCATCGACAAGCCACTGCCGTGCTTTCGCATTCGCCGTGACGCCAACGACGGTACGGTGAGCTATTCGCCGTGGCTGCGTCTGCGCATGGACCGGGCAGAGTCGGCGCAACTCGAATGGCAAGGGTCGTCGCTAGACTATCAGGCACTTGAAAAGTCCCCGGCCTGCCCGCAATGACGAACTCGCCCGCGCCGCGTTGCGCTGCACCGAACAGTTCCATGCCCACTCCTGAATCCGACTGGCCGGCGTGACCGAACCCACCCTTTCCGTTGTCTGCCCGATGTTCGACGAGGCCACGTCGGTGCCGGCCTTCGCCGCGCGGCTGACCGCTGCCCTGGCCGCCACCGGCGAGCGCTTCGAGATCGTCTGCGTCAATGACGGCAGCAGCGATGCGACGCTGACTGAACTGCTGGGTTGGCGCGCGCGCGACGCTCGCGTACGGGTGATCGACCTGACGCGCAACTTCGGCAAGGAAGCCGCACTGACCTGCGCCATCGACCACGCGCGCGGCGACGCGGTGATCCCCATCGATGCCGATCTGCAGGATCCGCCCGAACTCATCGCCGAGATGCTGCGTCTGTGGCGCAGCGGCTTCGACGTGGTGCTGGCGCAGCGCGTGGACCGTTCCAGCGACAGCTTGCTCAAGCGCAAGACTGCGGCCTGGTTCTATCGCCTGCACAACAGCATCTCCGATCCAACGATCCCCGAAAACGTGGGCGACTTCCGCCTCATGGACCGCCGCGTCGTCGAGGCGCTCAAGCGCCTGCCCGAGCGCCGCCGTTTCATGAAGGGCCTGTTCGCCTGGGTCGGTTTCCGCCACACCGTGCTGCCCTACACCCGAGAACCCCGGCACAGCGGACGCAGCAAGTTCTCGGGCTGGCGGTTGTGGAACTTCGCGCTCGATGGCATCACGTCGTTTTCCACCGCGCCGCTGCGCGTGTGGACCTACCTCGGTCTGTTTGTGGCGCTGCTGTCGTTCGGCTACGGAGTCGTCATCGTGACCCTGGTCTTGATCGACGGCCGCGACACCCCGGGTTACGCCTCCTTGATGACGGTGGCGCACGACCTCTTCGAAGGTGGTGGCCCCTTCCGCGAGCTTGCGAATCGCCGCCTCGCGCAGCGTCTCC
>JANOJJ010000281.1:0-2862 GCA_031408155.1 Rubrivivax sp. | reverse complement strand
TGGCTTCGGCCGAGTCGCAGCGCTGGGGGCGATCGCTGCTGGAACGGGTAGGACTGGGGGATCGGAAAAGGGGGCGCCGGCCGGCGCGCGAGCCGCGACTGTGCGCTGTTTTGATGACAGCCCCGTTTCTGTCACGGAAGGTGGTACGAGGGCAACGGGGAATACCCCGCGCGGGTGGGGGACGCCGAGCATGATGATCGAGGAGGCACTGGCCGCTCATGTGCACAGCCGGTCGCATACGCTGACCACCGGCGGCAGCGTGATCGACTGCGAGCTTGGCTGGTGCGAGATGTCGGTCTTCGGACTGGCACGCGAAGGCAGCCAGACCAGTTCGTTCAACGTCGCCGGCGGCAGCGCCGATCAACTGACCCAGGTGCCGCAGCGCTTCGGCATCGAACGCATGATGCGCGAGCTGACGCAGCAAGTGCGTACCGGGTCGCTGGCCGGGCGCTTCGTCGGTGACGTGGTGCTGGCCCCCGGCGCGGTGGGCGACCTGCTGAGCTGGCTGATGGGCCAGCTGCGCGACGGCCCGTTGATCGACGGCAGCTCGGTTTACCGCCAGCGCGTGGGTGAGCTCATTGCGTCGCCGCTGCTGACGCTGCGCAGCCGCTACGACTCGCCTGGCTGCGCGCCGCTGTCGTCCGACGCCTTCGTCACCCCGCCGGTGACGCTGCTGGAGGCCGGCCGGCTGACGCAACTGACGCCCAGCCTCTACGGCAGCCGCAAGACCGGCCTGCCGCACAAGCCGGTGGCCAGTGCCGGCTGGGAGCTGCTGGCGGGCCAGACGCCGCTGGCCGACATCATCGCCGCCGTGCCGCGCGGTGCACTGGTCGACCGCCTGTCGATGGGCAACCCGGCGCCGGGCGGCGACTTCTCGGGCGTGATCAAGAACAGTTTCGCGATCGATGGCGGGCGCGTTGGCGCGGCCCTGGCCGAGACCATGATCAGCGGCAACGTGGCGCAGATGTTGAAGGACGTGGTCGCGGTCAGCGCCGAGCGCATCGACAGTGGCAGTGATGCGCTGCCGTGGCTGCGCGTGAGCGGGCTGCATTTCAGCTGAATCGGGGCCGGGCAGACCGGACCCCCGGCAGCCGGTCTTCGTCGGCCGGTCCGCAGGCGGCCTGCGCGAGCGATCCGCGCCTGGGTTGCAGCGCCAGAGTGCCTTCGCTGGCCAGCGGCGTGACTGGGGATGTGTTCCACCGGTACGCCGTTGGCCACGGTGGGCCTGGCGCCGGTGGCGGGCGGGGCTGCTGGCCTGAACAGCGCCGGGCCGCACCCGGCGCCGGCGATCACAGCGGCCTGATCTGCACCGAGCGAAAGCGGATCGTGCCGCCGGCCGACTGCAGCGCCAGCGGGCCGCTCTTGTGCTTGCCGTCGCGTACGTCCACCCTCTGCTGGCCGTTGAAGACGACCACCAGTCGGTCAGCGCGCGCCGTGACGTCGAAAGTGTTCCAGCGATTGGCTGCCTGCGGGTAGGGCTGCGCCACCTTGGCGATATTGACGATCGCGGCAGTGCCATAGGTCGGGTCGGGTCGCTTGTCGAAGATGTTCACTTCGTACGAGTTGTCGGCCGTGACCTTGCTGCGGTCCTGGCAGCGCAGGAACAGGCCGCTGTTGGCGTCGGGGTCGGCCCAGAACTCGGCGCGCAGTTCGAAGTCGGTGTACGCGTCCTTGGTCAGCAGGTAGCCCATGTTGCCGGCCTTGCCCTGCAAGGTGCCGCCCTCGAAGCTCCAGTTGCCGGTGCCGATGGCGGTCCAGCCATCAAAGCTGTTCATGCGCGCGCCGTCGACCAGGGTCACCCAGCCGGCAGCCCCGGGGCTGGCACAGGCAGCGAGGCCACCGGCCACGGTGGACAGGCTGGCGGCAAGGAATGTTCTGCGGTCGGTCATGTTGGTCTCCTGAAGGTCATTCGGTTTGCTTCGATCTGTTCTCAGTCACCTTGCAGGCCGCGCCCTCGCAGAGCTCGGGCCCCTCCTGAGGCGATGAACCGTGCGCAGGCACTGTTCAACGTCCTCAGTCGGCTCTTGCTCCCGAGTCCTTCACCACCTTGGCCCACTTGATGATCTCGTTGGCCTGCAGGCGGGCCAGTTCTTCGGGCGACGAGATCCAGGTGTCCAGGCCCAGGACCTTGAGCTTGTCCTGCACATCCGGCAGCGCAAACACGCGCTGCATCTCGGCATTGATCTTGGTGACGATCTCGCGCGGGGTGCCCACGGGCGCGAACATCGCGAACCAGGTGGTGGCCTCGAAGCCGGGCACCGTCTCGGCCACCGTGGGCACGTCGGGTGCGGCCGGCGATCGCTTGGCCGTGGTCTGCCCGAGCGCGCGGATCTTGCCGTCCTTGGCCATCGGCAGCGCCGACGGCATGTTGTCGAACATGACCTGGATCTGCCCGCCCACCAGGTCGGGAATGGCGAACTGCCGGCCCTTGTACGGCACGTGCTGCATGGTCGTGCCGGTGAGCGACTTGAACAGCTCGCCCGACACATGCACCGAGGTGCCGATGCCCGGCGAGCCGAAGCTCAGCTTGTTCGGGTTGGCCTTCATGTAGCTGATGAGCTCGGCCACGTTCTTGACCGGCAGCGAGTTCGTCACCACCAGCAGGTTGGGCGCCGATGCCACATGGCCCACCGGCGCGAAGTCCTTCACCATGTCGTAGGGCATCTTGCTGTACAGCGCCCCGTTGATCGAGTGCGTGCCGACCGTGCCCATGACCAAGGTGTAGCCGTCGGCTGGCGACTTGGCCACGTGGTCGGCGCCGATGTTGCCACCGGCACCGGGCTTGTTGTCGACCACCACCGGCTGGCCGAGTTGCGCCTTGTCGGCGAACAGACGCGCCAGGATGTCGGGCGCACCACCGGC
>JANOJJ010000231.1:0-3367 GCA_031408155.1 Rubrivivax sp. | reverse complement strand
GGTTAAAATGACGCTCGTATCCGCCAGGATGGACATCGTAGTGACTGGTATCGTGCCAATCGTTGTGGCCTCGGTAGTTGCCCCAGCCGCCGCCGTAGCCGCCGCCGTGCGAATAGCCGCGACCCTGCGAATACCTTCCTCCCTGCGAATACCCTCCTCCGTGCGAATAGCCTCCACCGTGATAGTAAGTCCGATACCCATATCCGCCGTGCGGGCGACCGACGTCTACATGCACGCCGCCGACACCAAGGTGAACGCCTTGAGCACGCGCTTGCTGTCCGGTCGGGAAAACGAACGCCACGGCCGCCATGATCCCAATTGAAAATAACTTCTTCATCTTTTGAGTCCCCCTAACTTCAGGCGAGGCAAAAAGCCCCGTTACCCTTGGAATAGATATAGTGCTAGAATTGTGCCGGCGCTGCGAGCTTTGCCAGAAAAGGGGTTTGTTACTGATTTTGTAGTGCAAGCCCGGATTCCATCCTTCCCCTGGTCGCTGTCGGCCTGTGCCGCATTGCCCGCTTGCCGCAGGGCTGCGCGCCAGTCGGGCGACATGGTGATGGTGAGCGTGCGTCGTGTCGTCATGGCGTTCTCCTGGTCGCTTCCACGGCGGCGATGAAGTCTTCCACCAAGGCGTCAACCGTGGTGAAGGTGTAGGGCAACTCCCGCCCTTGCAGATGGCAGTGATCGCCTATGCCGAGTTCATTGTCGAATCCGACCACGCGCACGCCGTCCACGGCGTAGACCGCGCGGTACTTGTAACCATGGTCGGTAGGAGGCACCGGACGCGGCACGCGCCAGACCACCAGCTCCATCACGCCGCCATCCTCGGCAACGCTTTTGAAGCGGGTGATCAACTTGGCCCTCATGTTGGCAATCGTGCCAACAGTGGCCAATTTAGGCAAGCTCGCCACGCTGCATCAAGTCATGCGCTCAGGGAGCCGGCGGCCGCGTGGGTTGGCACCACACAACAAGGCGCGAGCGAGCTCGATTGAACGATGGGGGGACTGGCCAGAAATCCCACGGAAAACCTTCGTCCATGGTCCCCGTGCAGTCCCCTCGCACAAGCCCAGTCAGCACCATCTGACAACGCAATCAGGTGACTCAAACGCTGCAGGCAGCACCAAGTGACTGTCATCAAATGACTTTCTCTATCAGCAAGGAGTCAGAAGTCACCCCACGATAATTCAGACATACCTGGCGTGCGACTTCTTCTCTACTGCTGAAACCTGCGGGTAAGTCATTGATGCAAAAAGACAATTCACCCCCCATCGCGAAGAACGCCGACCTGACCGGACACACGCCCATGATGGCGCAGTACCTGCGCATCAAGGCCGACTTCCCGGACACGCTCGTCTTCTACCGGATGGGAGACTTCTATGAAGTCTTCTACGACGACGCACGCAAGGCCAACCGCCTGCTCGACATCACGCTGACCTCGCGCGGCCACAGCGGCGGCGAGCCGGTGGTGATGGCCGGCGTGCCGGTGCATGCACTCGACAGCTACCTGGCCAAGCTGATCAAGCTCGGCCAGGCGGTGGCGATTGCCGAGCAGGTCGGCGACGTGGCCACCGCCAAGGGCCCGGTCGAACGCAAGGTGGTGCGCGTGGTCACCCCTGGCACCGTGACCGACGGCGAGCTGCTGTCAGAGCGTGCCGACACCCTGTTGCTGGGCCTGCACCGGCAGCGCCAGGCCTGGGGCCTGGCCTGGCTGGGCCTGTCCAGCGGACAGCTCGGCCTGACCGAATGCAGCGAACGCGAACTGCCTGCCTGGCTGGCACGCCTGGCGCCGGCCGAGATCCTGCACGACGGCAGCGGCGACCTGCCCGCCGTGCTGCTGGGCGACCGCGCCGCGCGCACCGCGCGCCCGGCCTGGCAGTTCGACAGCGCGCTCGGCCAGCGCAAGCTGTGCACCCAACTCGGCACGACTTCGCTGGCCGGCTTCAACGCACAGGACCTGCCGCTGGCCCATGCCGCCGCGGCCGCCGTGCTGAGCTATGCCGAACACACGCAAGGCCAGGTGCTGCAACACGTGCGCACGCTCACCGTCGAACGCGCCGATGACCTGCTCGACCTGCCACCGGCCACGCACCGCAACCTCGAACTGGTGCAGACCCTGCGCGGCGACGACAGCCCCACGCTGCTGTCGCTGCTCGACACCTGCCGCACCGGCATGGGCAGCCGGCTGCTGCGCCATTGGCTGACGCACCCGGAGCGCGTGCGCAGCGCTGCGGCAGCGCGCCACGCGGCGATCGAAGTGCTGCTGACGCGCGGCTTCGATCCACTGCGCGAAGCCTTGCGCGGCATCAGTGATGTCGAACGCATCACCTCGCGCGTTGCGCTGCGCCAGGTTCGCCCGCGTGAACTGGCGGGCTTGCGCGCCACGCTGGCCGCGCTGCCCACGCTACGCGGGCGGGTGCCCGAGGATGCGACGCTGCTGGTCGACCTGCGGCAGGACCTGGCGCCCGACGAAGCCATCGCCGATGCGCTGGCCGCCATCGCCGACGAACCCGCGGTGTCATTGCGCGACGGCGGCGTGATTGCAGCCGGCGTCGACACCGAGCTCGACGAGTTGCGTGGCATCAGCCAGAACTGCGACGCCTTCCTGCTCGACCTCGAAGCGCGCGAACGCGCACGCACCGGCATCGGCAACCTGCGCGTGCAGTTCAACAAGGTGCACGGCTTTTACATCGAGGTCACGAGTTCGGGGCTGGACAAGGTGCCGCTGGACTACCGGCGCCGGCAGACCCTGAAGAACGCCGAGCGCTTCATCACGCCCGAACTCAAGACCTTCGAGGACAAGGCGCTCAGCGCCCAAGAGCGCTCGCTGGCACGCGAGAAGTGGCTCTACGAACAACTGCTCGACGCCTTGCAGGTGCACCTGACCCCGCTGTCGGCGCTGGCACGCGCGTTGGCCGCGCTGGATGCGCTGTCGGCGCTGGCCGAGCGCGCGGCCACGCTGAACTGGTGCCGGCCCGAGTTCGTGCCCTACCCCTGCATCGAGATCGACGCAGGCCGCCACCCGGTGGTCGAAGCGCGCTTGCACCAGACCGGCGGCGGTCCCTTCATCGCCAACCATTGCCGGCTCGACGCCAAAACGCGAATGCTCGTGATCACCGGACCCAACATGGGCGGCAAGAGCCACCGCCTTCGCCGGCCTGGCCATCGCGCGCGCCGACCCGCACCCCACGCGCGCCGACCGGCGCCGCGCTCGAGCGCGCCACGCGCTTCCTGCTCGCGGCCGTGGGCTCCGCGCCCGCGTCGGGGACGAGCCTCGGCCGGCGCGACCTCGAGACGCAGCTCGACTTCAAGCTCGGCGGCATCGTCGACGCCTCGCTCTGCGCCCAGTTCTTCGCCCGGCGCCTGCCCT
>JANOJJ010000227.1:0-1949 GCA_031408155.1 Rubrivivax sp. | reverse complement strand
CCACTTTGCTCTCGAGCATCTCGCGGCTCCCCGCCGCCCGCCCGCCGAAGGGGTCAAAGCGGTCGCGCAGCGCCTTCATCTCGGCCATGTGCGCCTCGCTCACTCCTTTGTTGCCGGCTTCGTAGACCAGGATGCTCGGGCTGTTGCGGTTGAAGATGATGGCGTCGCGCATCAGTGCATCTGTTGCGCCTGGCACTGGCTGCCAAGGCCTTGCGCCACGATCGGCTGGCCGCGTGGCAGTCCGCCCTAGCCGCACGCTTCGACGCTGCGCGCCAACGCGGCGACAGCGCGCACCAGAAGGAAGAAGCGCGCTTCGCACTCGAGCTGTTGGGTGATGCAGCCCGGGCCTTGCCGCTGGCCATCGCCAACTACACGTTGCAGCGCGAGGCGGCCGACGCCCGGGTGCTGCTCGAGGCCGCCCTGGCTGCACGGCAGAAGGCAGCTGCCGCGCCGGTGCTGGCGTGGTTGCGCAGCTCGCGCTTCGAAAGTACGGTGCTGCGGGCGCTGGCCGCGCGCGTGCAGGCCATGCCATGAACCGGTCTCGCAAGTGGCATTGGCTGCTGGGCGGCCTGCTGTCGCTGCTGGGCCAGCAAGCCGCAGCGCACAAACCGTCCGACAGCTACCTCGGACTGGACTGGACAGGTGCGCGCATCGAAGCGCGCTGGGACATCGCGCTGCGCGACCTCGAGGCCGCGATCGGGCTCGATGCCGACGGCGACGGTCAGATCACCTGGGGCGAGGTGCGCGCGCGCCACGCCGACATCGCGGCCCATGCCCTATCACGGCTGAGCGTCAGCGCGGACGGTCGGCCCTGCAGCGCTCAGCCCGGCGAACAACTGGTCGACGAACATACCGACGGCGCCTACACGGTGCTGCCCTTCACACTGAGCTGCCCCACCGATGCGCGCGTGCTCGAGCTGCGCTACACGCTGTTTTCCGAGATCGACCCGTCGCACCGCGGCCTGCTGCGCCTGACCGACGCCGGTGGCACGCGCAGCGCGGTGCTCGACCCCAACCAGCCGGCGCAACGTTTCGAACGCGCGGCCGGCGGCAGTCTCGACACCTTCGTGCAGTTCATGCGCGAAGGGGTGTGGCACATCTGGATCGGCTTGGACCACATCCTGTTTGTGCTCTCGCTGCTGCTGCCGGCGGTGCTGGTCCGAGTGCCGCACCAATGGCGGCCAGCAGCAAGCCTGCGCGGTGCCTTGATCGACGTGGCCAAGGTCGTCACCGCCTTCACGGTGGCGCACTCGGTCACTCTGACCATGGCCACGCTGGGCGTGGTGGCGCTGCCGACGGCGTTGGTCGAATCGGCGATCGCGGCGTCGGTCGTGTTGGCCGCGCTGAACAACGTGTTCCCGCTGTTCCAGGGCCAGCGCTGGACGGTGGCCTTCGCATTCGGGCTGATCCACGGATTCGGCTTTGCGACCGTGCTGGGTGAACTGCAGCTGCCGCCGGGCGCACTGATGCTGGCGCTGTTGGCCTTCAACGTGGGGGTCGAACTGGGCCAGCTGGCGATCGTCTCGATCTTTCTGCCACTGGCCTTTGCGCTGCGCTCGGGGGCCTTTTATCGGCGCGTGGTGCTGCAGGGTGGTTCGTGGTCAATTGCAGGACTGGCCACGGTGTGGTTCGTCGAACGGGCCTTCTCGATCGAACTGCTGAAGCTGTAGCTGCGCTCAGCGTGGGCGCAACCCGCCGCCTCGAAGGCCAGGGTCGCGAAACGGCTCAGCCAGGCATCGGCTTCGGTGCTGGACAGGTCAAGGGCGCTGGCGACGCGGCCGCCAACCGCCATCGGCAGCGCGGGTCGATCGGCATGCCGGCAGCCCTGCCGCGCCTGGATGCAGGCCCGCCAGGTCAACCCGTGCACGTTTGGATTGCGGCGGGCGGTAGATTCAGCCGGCCTCGAGGTCGCCCGCCAGGCTGGCCAGCGTCGCGGGCGCCACCATCAC
>JANOJJ010000214.1:0-4102 GCA_031408155.1 Rubrivivax sp. | reverse complement strand
CCTCGGGCTTCGATGCGGCCTACAAGAGCGAAATGAGCGACCACGACCGGGCGCGCGCCATGGCGCTGCTGGATCTGCACGGCTACATCGACCGCAACGGCGACGGCTGGCGCGAGCAGCCCGACGGCAGCCCGCTGTTGCTGAGCATGGCCGGCACTGCGACGCAGCAGGACCGGCGCGCGCACGAGGTGTGGAAGCGTTGCATGGATGCCGTCGGTCTGAAGATGAGCTTCGACATCTCGAGCTGGCCCGAGCTGCTGAAGAAGAGCCGTGCCGGCAGCCTGATGATGTGGGGCTATTCGTGGACCGCCGGCACACCCGACGGTGGCTTCTTCCTGGCCATCGCCTACGGCCCCAACGCCAGCGAGGCCAACGACCCGCGCTTCGCGCTGCCGGCCTTCGACCGCCTGTTCGAACGCCAGCGTGCGCTGCCCGACGGCCCTGATCGCGCGATCCTGATGAAGCAGGCGAAGAACCTGCTGGTGGCCTACATGCGCTACAAGGTGCACGTGCACAGCGAGCGGCTCGACCTGCTGCAGCCGTGGACCAAGGCCTACTGGAAGCACCCGTTCATGCGCGAGCTCTGGGGCTTCGTGGACGTGCAAGCGCGACGCCTCTGGTCCTGAAATTGGAGCCACCCGCTGCGGCTGCTGCTTACGCCTGGTTCTTGCCGCCGCCGAGCAGCCGGGCGGGCAGGAACAGCAGCGCGCGCAGCAGCGCGAACAGCGCACCCAACGTGATGCCCACCAGTTGCAGCGGCAACGACAGCAGCCAGACGATCGGCGCCAGCACCAGCGCCAGCAGCGCCAGCGGCCAGCTGAGCACGAACAGCAGGCACCAGCCGATGAAGAACAGCAGGACCTTCATCGGATCAGCCGCGCGGCGCCATCACGGCGCCGGCCCAGACCGCGCTGGCCGCTTCGCTGCTGGCCAGGTGGTCGATGCCGCCGACCAGGCCCAGGGTGATCAGGGTGGCCAGGGTCAGCGATGTGGCACGTTGCAGCAGGCGGATCTTCATGAAGCTCTCCATTGGGGCTGAATCGGTCGGTGACGGCATCTTCGGGCCGGTCGAACCTGGCCCTCAGCGGTTTGCGACGAACGGCAGACCTTGCGGGGCAGGCTGCGACGGCGTGCGATCGACGCCGCGCAGGCTCATGGCCCTCCGACGGCGCGCGTTGCAGCCCCGGTCATCGGCGCAGCGGTCGAAGCGGCCGCTCCCGGAGCCAGTCAGTAGCTGACTCGCGCCAGGTAGCTCTTCTGCGCCGCGTCGCGCGCCTGGCCCAGCGTGTGGATGCCCTTGTCGGCCAGCAGCGGAATCATCTTCAGGAAGATCTCGGCCGTCACCATTGCGTCACCGAGCGCCGTGTGGCGTCCGAGGATGGTCACGTCCAGCCGTTCGGCGATGGCTTCGAGCCGGTGCGAGTCCTGCTGCGGGTGGATCAGCGTCGACAGCAGTAGGGTGTCGAGGACCGGGTGTTCGAAACGCAGGCCGGTGGCGGCTTCCTTCAGCTGCAGGAAGCGCATGTCGAAGGCTGCGTTGTGCGCCACCAGCACGGTGTCCTGCGCGAAGGCATGGAAGGCCGGCAGCACCTGGCCGATCGGCGGCTGGCCGGCCACCATGGCGGGCGTGATGCCGTGGATCGGAATCCCCGCGGCCGGGATGTCGCGCTGCGGGTCGACCAGTTGCTCGAATGTTTCCTGTCGCCGCAGCTTGCCGGCCACGATGCGCGTGGCGCCGATCTGGATGATCTCGTCGCCTTGACCCGGATTGAGCCCCGTGGTCTCGGTGTCGAACACGGTGTAGGTCAGGTCGACGAGCCTGCGGTCGGCGAGCGCGGCGACCCCTTCGTGAGCGGCAAAAAGGTCGAAGTCGTAGTACTCGGGCCGGCTGTCGCCGTGCAGCATGGCGTCGGCCTCGAGCTGCGCGCCTTCGGCCGCCAGCGGCAGCAGGAAGCGGAACACCGATGCATGGCGCACGCGCTCGCGCTCGAACCAGAATCCGCCGCCATGGCGGTCGACCACATCGCGCACGCTGAGTGCGCTCGTTTCGCCGGCCACGCTGATGGGGTCGCGCTCCCAGCCCATCACGGTCTCGGTGCTTATCGACTGGCCGACCCAGACCAGGTCGAGGCGTGCCCGCTGGCCCTGCAACTGCAAGCGCAACTCGACCAGCTTGACCGCGTACTCGTCGACCAGCCGACCGGCCAGGTAAGACAGGGCTTGCACCAGCGAATAGCTGTCGACCTTGAGCCAGAGCTGCGCGTCGACTTCGCTGCTGGCCGTGCGGCAGCCGTGCGGCAGCCATGCTGCTGCTCGATGCGCCGCGCCGCCGCCGCGACCAGGTCGGCGCCCAGCATGTCCTCCAGCGGCCAGCGGGTCTTCAGGGTCTGCGTGGTGTGCTGCGCGACCTGCTGGATGCGTCGGCTCATCGCCGCCACCTCGTCGCGCACCACCGCCTGGAAGCGCTCGCGCGTGGCGGCGTCGAGCTCGGGTTCGTCCAGCAGTTCGACCGCCGCCTGCAGGTTGCCCAGGCTGGCGCGGCTGGTCTCGGTCAGCTGGTGCAGCATGCGGTCGCGCTCGGACTCGTCGGCAAAGTCGCGCGTGATGTTGTCGAGCATCAGCACGAAGCCGCTCAGGCTGCCGTCCGCCACCCCGTCGGCGCCGAGCCCGCGCACCGGGGCCATCTGCACGCGCAGCAACTGCCCGCCGCGCGTGCTGGTGACGAACTGCGTCGACGGGCTGGCCGCGCCGCGCTGCAGGCGCTGCTGCACGCTCTCCAGCGCATGGGCCACCAGCTTGCGGTCGAACACGGCGTAGATCGAGCGCCCGATGCCGACCAGCTCGGAGCCGGCGGCCACGGCGTCCGACAAGGCGCGGAACTGCAGCCGCGCGCGGCTGTTGTAGAGCAGGATCCGGCCATCGAGGTTGCACACCACCACGCTTTGCGTCAGCTCGGCCATCAGCGCGGCCAGCCGGGCGCGCTCGACGTCGATGTCGCGCGCGGCAGCGCGCACGCGCTCGTCGATGTCGGCCTGCAGCGCTGAACGCTGCTTGACCAGCTGGTTGATCACCGACTGCACCGCTTGCGTCTGCGCGCTGCCGGGCAGGCTCAGTTCGCGCTGCACGTCGCTGTTCACCAGCACCTGTCCCTGCTCGGCCACGCGGCCCGTCGCGGCGGCCCAGTGGAGCCAGGCCTTGCGCGTGAGCGTGCCCAGCGCAAGGGACGCGAAGATCCAGCCCATCAGCACCAGCGCGATGCGGCTTTCCAGCAGCGCCAGCAGCACCGGCCGCTCGGCCGGCTCCAGCGTGCCGATGAAGGCCGCAGCGCCGCCGCCGGCCCAGGCCGCCAGCAACACGGCCGGCGCGGCGGCCGCGGCCACTTCGCGCCAATCGACCCTCATGTGCCGCCGCCCAGCATCTTGCGCACGCGCGCGGCCAGTTCCTTGGTCGAGAATGGTTTGGTCATGTAGCCGTCGGCACCCAGGCCCAGCCCCTGTGCCACGTCGGTGTCACGGCCCTTGGCGGTCAGCAGCAGGATCTTGACGCCGGCCAGCGACTCGTCGGCACGCACCTGCTGGCAGACCTCGTAGCCGGACATCAACGGCATCATGACGTCGAGCAGCACCAGGTCGGGCTTGTCGCGGCGGATGGCGTCGAGCGCCTGTACGCCGTCGCGCGCCACCAGCACATGGTGGCCTTCGCGCTTCATCAGGAACTCCAGCGAGATGACGATGTTGGGCTCATCGTCGGCAATCAGCACCTTGTGCGTCACGGTGTCGTCTCCTTCGTCTTGATCGGTTCATGCTGCCACGGCAGGTCAAAGCCGAAGCAGGCGCCCTGCCCGGGTTCAGACCGCAGCCACAGGCGGCCGCCGAAATGCTCCACGATCTGGCGGCTGATCGGCAGGCCAAGGCCGGTGCCCTGCGGCCGGTTCGCGGGGTCACCCCCCTGGCGGAACTTCTCGAACACGAGCTGCGCCTGCGCGGGCGGCACGCCAGGGCCGTTGTCCTGCACCTCGACGCGCGCGCCGTGCTCACTGGTGGACAAGCGCAACTCGACACGCCCGCCGGTGGGCGGCACGAACTTGGCGGCGTTGGACAGC
>JANOJJ010000193.1:0-8634 GCA_031408155.1 Rubrivivax sp. | reverse complement strand
TCGGCCTCACGCCTGGCGTCGCCCTCGTTCCAGCGGTGGATCTTGAAGGCGCGGTAGCCGCGCTCGAAGCATTGCTCGGCGAAAGCTGCGTAGACGTCCTTGCAGTCGTCGACGATTTCGACCGACCGGATCTTGCTCATGGGGGTGGACTCCTGAACTGCGGCGGCGACGGGCGTCAGACACCCAGCAGCCTGGGCAGCGCGATACTGATTGCCGGCACGTAGGTGATCACGCCCAACGCGGCCACCAGGGCCAGCAGAAACGGCCAGATCTCGCGCAGGAGCTTGTTCAGCGAGACCTTGGAGATCGTCATCACGACGAACAGCAGCACGCCCACCGGTGGCGTGAGCTGGCCGATCACCAGGTTGACCAGCAGGATGATCCCGAAGTGCACCAGGTCGATCTGCAGCGCGGTCAGCAGCGGAATCAGGATCGGCACCAGGATGATCATGATCGCGATCGTTTCCATGAACATGCCTGCGACGAGCAAGGCGATGTTCAGGATCAGCAGCACGACCCAGGGTTCATTCGAGATGCCCTGGATCGTCGCGACGACGAGTTGCGGCGCCTGCTCGATGCCCAGGATCCAGCTGAACGGCGACGCCGCGCCGGCGATGATCAGCACCACGGCGGTCTCGCGTGCGGTGCTGCGCAGGATCGCCGGCAAGCGCGACCACTTCAGCGTCCGGTGGAAGACGATCCCGACCAGCGCCGCGTAGCCCGCCGCAACACCTGCGATCTCGGTCGCGGTGACCGCGCCGAGCCGGACGCCGATGATGATGATCACCGGCATCAACAGGGCCCAGAAGGCGCGCACGAACTCGGTGCCAAGGACCTTGAGCGAAAAAAGTCCCGAGGTCGGGTAGTTGCGGATGCGCGCCAGCACGAAGATCACGAGCGACATCGCGCCGGCCATCACCAGCCCGGGCACGATGCCGGCGACGAACAGCGCCCCCAGCGACACGTTGGACTGCCAGGCGTAGAGCACCATCAGGATCGAGGGCGGAATGATCGGCCCCAGCGTGCCGACCGAGGCCGCCACCGCGGCACCGAACTCGCGGCTGTAGCCGTTGCGCTCGAGTTGCGGCACCAGCACGCGCGCCGTGGCGGCGGTGTCGGCAATGGAGGATCCGGAGATGCCGGACAGGAAGATCTCGCCGACCACCGCGGTCTGCGCGAGCCCGCCGCGGATGTGGCCGACGAGCGCGCGCGTGAACGCGAACAGGCGTTCGCTGATGCCGGATTCGTTCATCAGCGAACCGGCCAGGGTGAACAGCGGCACGGCCAGCAGCGGAAACGACTGCAGGCCGGCATAGACACGCTGCGCGACCACTGTCAGCGGAATGCCTTCGTTCCAGATCACCAGTCCGGAGGCGGCGATCATCGCGATCGCGATCGGGGTGCCGAAGACGAGCAGGGCCGCAAACGCGGCGAGCAGCAGCGTCATGTCAGTCCGCCGCCTCGACCGCAGCGGCCACCAGGTCCTGCGGCCACAGCGTTTCGGCCAGGCCATGGTCGACCGCGTGGCGGACGATGTGCAGGCAGGACAGCGCGGCACCGACGGGCAGTGCCGTCACGCCCCAGGCCGCCGAGATGCGCATCATCGGGGTCTGCGCGTCGAGCAGTGAAATCGACTGGTCGAGTCCGAACCAGACCAGGCCGGCCAGCGTCAGCAGCGTCGCCGCCATCGCGACGGCGCCCATGGCCAGGCGCGCCTGCCGCGGCAGCAGGATCAGCAGCGCGTCGATGCGCAGGTGCATGCGCTCGCGAAAGCCGCTGGCCAGGCCGATGAACAGCAGCCAGCTGAACAGCGTGACGATGACCTCCTCGGTCCAGATCAGGGGGTCCCCGATGAAGTAGCGAAAGACGACCGCCACGATGACGAGGACGGCGATGGCGGCATGCGACAGCCAGAGGAACTGGTCCTCCACCGCCGCTGCCGCATCGTCGAGGGCGTGCAGCAGCCTCATGGTCCGGCCTCGCCTACTTGCCGCTGCGGACGCGGGCGATCTCGGCGCGCAGCCGCTTGAGGTTGTCGGCACCCCAGCGCGTTTCCAGGCGGGCATAGGCGGGCTCGACCTTGGCCTGGAAGGCGGCGCGATCGGGGTCGTCGATCACCTTGGTGCGGCCGGACTTGCGGATGTCCTCGAGCATCGACGTCTCGCGGCCCTGCTGCAGCTCGGTGTTCTTGGCCGAGACTGCGGCGGCCTCTTCGAGCAGGATCTTCTGGTTGTCCGCCGACAACCGGGCCAGCGACGCCTTGTTGATGACGATCGTGTTGTTCTGCAGCATGTGCCGCGTCATCGACAGTACGCCCTGGACCTCGTAGAACTTGCGCGCGAAGATGGTCGGGATCGGGTTTTCCTGGCCATCCACGGTCCTTTGCTGGAGCGCGGTATAGACCTCGCCGAAGGGGATCGGCGTCGGCGCGGCACCGAAGGCGCGCACCATCTCGACCCAGATCGGGCTCTCTGGCACCCGCACCTTCAGGCCTGTCATGTCTTCGGGCTTGCGCACCTCGCGCTCGGTGAAGGTGAAGTTGCGCCAGCCCCAGTAGAAGATCCGGGTCAGCGGCACGATGTTGTGCTTGTCGCGCAACTCGGCCCAGGCGGGGTCGAAGGCCGGGCCGCGCAGCACGGTCTGGGCTTCGTTCCAGTCCTTCCACAGGAAGGGGCCGCTGGCCATCTCCATCGATGGTACGAGCGCGGACATCACGGCCATGCTCGGCGCCGAGATGTCCAGCGCGCCCTGCTTGACCTGTTGCACCAGGTCGGCTTCCTTGCCCAGTTGCTCGGACGGGTAGATGCGGATGGTCACCGCGCCGTTGGTGCGGGTCTTCACGCGCTCGACCAGTTCGTTGAACATGTCGTTGGCGATCTCACCGGGCGAGTTCGCGTGTCCGAAACGCAAGGTCTGGGCCTGGCTGGCGAGCGGCCACAGGGCCGCTGCAGCCAGCGCTGCGGCGCATGCGAGTGTCTTGATCATGGCTCGAGGTCTCCTTCGTTGCTTCGGGTTGGGTCAGGGCTGCGGGTGGCGCGGATCTCGGTCTGTCAACCCAGCAGCTTGCACCGCGATCTGCGCAGATGGTTCTTCATTCGCGTCGCGGCGTCCTTCGGCTGCCCGGCGACGATGGCCTCGACGATCCCGGCGTGCTGCTGTCGGACCTCGTCGGAATCCTGGTCGCGGTCGATGTACAGGCGCGACAGGTGCAGATGGATGTGCAGGTCCTCGTAGGCCTTCATCGCGGGCGCGTTACCCGTGCCGGCGACGATGGCAGCATGGAAGGCCTCGTCGGCCCCCGAGAAACCGCGGAAGCGCGCGTACTTCTTGGACAGCGTGCCCTGCTTCATCGCTTCGAGCGAGCCCTGCAGCACGGCCAGGCAGTCCGGCGGCTGGCGCCGGGCCGTCTCGTGCGCGGCCCAGGGTTCGAGCACCTCGCGCAAATCGTAGAGCTGCTCGAAGTACTCCTGCGACGGCATGTCGGCGACGAAGAAGCCGACGTAGGGCTGTGCCCGAACCAGGCCTTCGGCGACCAACCGGGCCATCGACTCGCGGATCGGCGTGGTGCTGACGGACAGCTCCCTGGCCAGCGCGTCCAGGTTGAGCTTGTCGCCCGCGCGATAGCTGCGGTCGAGCACACGTTCCTTCAGCAGTTCATGCACCTGGTCGAGCAGGGCCACGCGCTTGGGCAGGGAGGTCGCCACGGCGGTTGATCGTGTTTCATATATCGTGCATGATCTTAGGACGCCAAACCGACCACGTCAATCGGCATCTGCGCCGACTGCGGGGCACCGACGATGTGCAACGATGCACTCGAGGACCTTCGCGGCCGGCGCGTCCTGATCCCCGGGGCGAGCAGCGGCATCGGTGCGGCGCGCGAACTGGCCCACGATCCGACCTCATTTCCAGCGACCCGGCACCGCCTCGCCTAGCGCACAGTCTGGCCTTTGCCGAACCGACGGGGAGTCCGATGGACACGGCGCTGCACCTGCTCTTGCTGGAGGACAACGCAACCGATGCGCTGCTGACCGAGGCCGCGCTCCGCGCCCATGCCGGGCGGGTGGTCGAGGTGGTCACGGTCGAGCGCCTCGCCGATGCACTGGCGCTGATCGAGCAGCGCCGCTTCGACGTGATGCTGACCGATCTCGGCCTGCCCGACAGCGAGGGCCTGCCCACCGTGACGGCGATCACGACCCGTGCCCCGACCTTGCCGCTGGTGGTGATGACCGGCACCCACGACGACGACCTGGCCCGCGCCGCGCTGCAGGCCGGGGCGCAGGACTTCTTGGTCAAGTACGAAACCAGCGGGCCGGTGATCGCGCGCACCTTGCGCTATGCGATCGAGCGCAAACGCCTGGAAATCGAACTCCGAGAGGCCAACGATTCGCTCGAGCAACGCGTGGCGGCGCGCACCGCCGAGCTCGAGGCGGCCAACCGCGTGCTCAGCGCCAGCCAGACCCGCTACCGCGCAGTCGCGCAGTCGGCCAGCGACGCCATCATCACGGTCGACGGCGAAGGCGCCATCGTGGGCTGGAACCGCGCCGCCGAGCGCATCTTCGGTCACACCGAGGCCGAGGTCGACGGCCGTCCGGTATCGATCCTGTTTGCCGATCGAGTCCGCGACGAACAGGGTGCCAGCATGGCCAGCCTGCTGCGCGGCGAGATTGCCGACCCTGGCGGCCGAAGCCGCGACGTGTGGGGCTTGCGCAAGGACGGGACCGAGTTTCCGCTCGAGTTGTCGCAAGCCGGTTTCGAGATCGGCGGCCAGTGGTTCGTCACCAGCATCGTGCGCGACCAGACCAACCACCATGAAGCCGAGGCCATGCTGCGCCTGCAGGGCGCGGCGCTGGCCGCAGCGGCGAACGGCATCGTCATCACCGACGCGCGTGGGCTGGTGCGCTGGATCAACCCGGCCTTGACCCGGCTGACCGGCTACGAGGCGCACGAATTCATCGGCCGTCGCCCGGGCGATGTGCTGCGCTCGGGCGAGCACGATGGCGCGTTTTATGCCGACATGTGGCGCACGATCCTGCGCGGCGCGGTCTGGCGTGGCGAGATCGTCAACCGGCGCAAGGACGGCTCGCTCTTCACCGAAGAGATGACCATCACGCCAGTGCCCGACGAGCACGGAGCAGTCGCCAACTACGTGGCGATCAAGCAGGACATCAGCGAGCGCAAGGCCGCCACGCTGGCGTTGGCCGAGAGCGAGCGGCGCTTTCGCACCCTGGTCACGAACCTGCAGGGCATGGTCTTTCACTGCCGCAACGATGCCGACTGGAGCGCCGAATTCGTCAGCCAAGGCGCGCGTGCCCTGCTCGGCATCGAACCGGCCGAGTTGACCAGCGGCCGTGTGACCTTCTCGAGCCTGGTCCATGCGGACGACCTGGCCACGATCTGGCGCCCTGAGCAGCGCAAGGTCGCGCTCAGCGGACGGCACGATGCGCGGCTGCGCGTGCGTCATGCCGACGGCCGCTGGATCTGGGTCCGCTCGCTCGCAGCGGGCGTGTTTTCGGCCGACGGCGAGCTGCAGCACATCGAGGGTTATGTCATCGACATCACCGAGCGCCAGCAGACATTGGCCCAACTGGCCGAGTCGGAGCGCTTCACGCGCGCCACGCTCAATGCGCTGGCCACGCAGGTGGCCATCCTCGACGGCAACGGCCTGCTGATCGCCACCAACGAGGCCTGGGAAACCGGCGCCAGCGAGCGGCCCGATCGCCCGCGCTGGAGCGTCGGCGCCAACTACCTTGACGCCTGTGCGAGCCTGGCCGGATCTGCACTGCCCGGCGCCGCCGAAGAGGCTCGATGCCTCGCCGCCGTGGCCGCGGCGATCGGCGCCCTGCTGCGTGGCGGTGGTGCCTCGCGAGCCTTCGAACTGCCCCTGACCGGCAGCGCCCCGCCGCGCTGGTTCTACTGCCGGGTGAGCCGCTTTCCGGGGCTGGGGCCGGTGCGCGTGGTGGTGTCGCGCGAAGAGATCACCCAGCTGCGCATCACCGAGGCCGCGCTGCGCCACAGCGAGGCACGCTTTCGCAGCACCTTCGAGCAGGCGGCGATCGGCATCGCGCAGGTCGGCGCCGATGGACGATACGTGCAGTGCAACCGGGCGCTGGGCCAGATCGTCGGCTACGACCCGGCCGAGCTGCGCGGCCTGACCTTCCGCGATCTGACCTACGCGGACGATCTGCCGGTCGGCGTGGCGCTGGCCGACCGCCTGTTGGCCGGCGAGATCGACCACTTCACGATCGAAAAGCGCTATCGGCATCGAAACGGTGCACCGGTCTGGGTCAACGTCACCATGTCGGCCGTGCGCGACGAGGACGGGCGACCGGACTATGCGGTGGCGATCGTCGAGAACGTGCACCTGCGCAAGCTCACCAGTCTGGCGCTGCAGGCACTGAACACGCAGGTCAGCGGTGAGGCCTTCATGCGAACGGCCACGCAGACGCTGGCCGAACTGCTCGACGTCGAGTTCGCCTTCGTCGGCGAGACGATCGGTCGCACCCGCAACACCATCCGCGCCCGCGCCACCTGGAGCGACGGGCAGTTCGTTCCCGCCTTCGACTACCTGCTGGCCGGCACGCCGTGCGACATGGTCGAGGGCAAGGAACTGTGCATCTATGCCGACGACGTGCAGCGGCTGTTTCCGCACGACGAACTGCTGCAGTCGATGGGCGTCAAGTCGTATGCCGCCGTGCCGCTGTGGAGCAACCTGCGCCAACCGCTGGGCATCCTGGCCATCATGTCGCGCCATCCGCTGCGTGACCTGGAGGCGGTGCAGACGCTGCTGCAGCTGTTGGCGCTGCGCCTCGGCGCCGAGCTCGAATGGGAGCGCGAGGATCGTCGCGTGCGCGACCTGTTCGATCTCGCGCCGAGCGCCACCTTCATGATCGATGCGCGCGGCACGATCCGGCAGGCCAGCCGCGCCGGCGAACGCCTGTTCGGCTGGGAACCGGGCGCGATCATCGGCCAGACGCTGGACGTCTTGGCGCCGCTCGACCATCACGCCGATTACGCAAGGCTGTTCCGCGCCTTCATGCTCGGCGATGCAGTCGAGTCGACGCAGCCCACACGGCACGAACTGGTGGCCCGCCGGCGCGACGGCAGCGCATTCCCGGCCGAGGTGCACCTGATGGCGCTGGGCAGTGCCTACGACCGGATGGCGGTGCTGCATGTGCAGGACATCACCGTGCTGCGCCAGCAGGCCGACCAGCAGCAGCAGATCAACCAGCAGCTCGAGGCCCGCGTACATGATCGCACGCAGGCGCTCGAGCGTGCCCATGACGCGCTCGGTGCGAAGGAGCTCGAGGTGCGCTCGGTGGTCGAGCACATGATCGACTGCGTGGTCACCACCGACCAGCACGGCGTCATCCGCAGCGCCAACTCGAAGGTGCAGGTGATCTTCGGCTATGCGCCGCAGGAGTTGATCGGCTGCAGCGTATCGCTGCTGGTGCCCGCGGCGCAGCGCGCGGCGCACCAGCAGGGCATGCAAGCCTACGGCCACGGCGCCAAGGCCCACCTCAGCGGCGTCGAGCGCCAGGTCGAGGGCCTGCACAAGAACGGCGAGCTGATCCCGATCGACCTTGCCATCAGCAGCTACCAGATCGGCCAGCAGCGCTACTTCACCGGCGTGATGCGCGACATCCGCGCGCGCGTGCGCATCATGCGCGAGCTCGACCAGGCACGCGACGCCGCCGAGCAGGCCAGCCGCGCCAAGTCGGCCTTCCTGGCCACCATGAGCCACGAGATCCGCACGCCGATGAACGGGGTCGTCGGCATGATCGACGTGCTGCAGCAAAGCAGCCTGACGCCACGCCAGAACGCGATTGCCCACACCGCGCGCGAGTCGGCCTATGCGCTGCTGGCCATCGTCGACGACATCCTGGACTTTTCCAAGATCGAGGCCAGGCAACTCACGATCGAAAGGCTGCCGGTTCCGATCGAGGCCGTGTTGACCGGCGCGGCCGACACGCTGGACTACGTCGCTCGGCAGAAGGGCGTCGTGCTGACGCTGTTCGTCGACCCGACCCTGCCCTCGCATCTGCTCGGCGACGCGATGCGGCTGCGCCAGGTGGTGCTCAATCTGGTGGGCAACGCGCTCAAGTTCAGCAGCGGCACCAAGCGCCAGGGCGTGGTCGAGCTGCGCGCGCTGGCGACGACGGCGTCCGACGGCACGCCGCGCCTGACGATCAACGTCATCGACAACGGCATCGGCATGAGCCGCGACGAGCAGGCGCGGCTGTTCGCACCCTTCTCGCAGGCCGATGTCTCGACCACCCGACGCTTCGGTGGCACCGGGCTGGGCTTGAGCATCTCGCACCGCCTGGTGACGATGATGGGTGGGCAGATCGAGGTCGACAGCGAAAGCGGACGCGGCTCGCGTTTCACGGTGCAGCTGCCGCTGGCTGCCGTGCTGCAGCCGAGCGCGCGTGCCGACGC
This sequence comes from Rubrivivax sp., assembly GCA_031408155.1. Taxonomy (GTDB): domain Bacteria; phylum Pseudomonadota; class Gammaproteobacteria; order Burkholderiales; family Burkholderiaceae_C; genus Rubrivivax. The sequence goes on along the minus strand of JANOJJ010000193.1, from coordinate 198 downwards.
GCCCGATCTCGGCCACCTGAACTGCATGGTGCTGGGCGAGCGCGGCGCTCTGGCCGCCGACCTGGCTGCCTATCTGGCCGCCGCAGGCGCCGAGGTCGAGCAGGTGGCCGACCTCGCCGCGGCCGCTCGCTGGTTGCAGCACGGCGCCAGCCAGCGCCCGATCGTCGTCATCGATGGCCACGGCGAGCACATCGAGCC
>JANOJJ010000184.1:0-3374 GCA_031408155.1 Rubrivivax sp. | reverse complement strand
GTGCTGGACACCGCCCTCGGGGGGCGACCGGCGCGCAGCGCCAGGCTCGGGGCCCTTCAAGTGGCTTTGCCGGATCGCGCTGCCGGCCAGCAAGGCGCGGTAGTACACCGCCACGTCGATCTGGCCCGGCTGGCCGCGCAGCGCGTGGATGCGCGGGTCGAACGGGCCGTCGCTGCCGCGCGCGGCGTCGACCGTCAGCGCGCCGATCACCAGTGCCGATTCGAGCACCGGCTCGAAGCTGAACAGCGCGTGCAGGGCCAGCGCGGTGCTGGTCTGCGTGCCGTTGATCAGCGCCAGCCCTTCCTTGGCCTGCAGCGCCAGCGGCGCGATGCCCTTGGCGTGCAGCGCCTGGGCAGCGGGCAGGCGTCGACCATCGGCGCGAATGAACTCGCCCTCGCCCAGCAGCGCCAGCGTCATGTGCGCCAGCGGCGCCAGGTCTCCCGACGCGCCCACCGAGCCCTGGCTGGGCACGCAAGGCACCAGGCCCGCGTTGTGTACGGCCAGCAGGGTGTCGATGACGACCGGCCGCACGCCCGAATGCCCGCGCGCCAGGCTGGCCGCCTTCAACGCCAGCATCAGCCGCACCACCGGTGCTGCCAGCGGCCCGCCGACGCCGACGCTGTGCGACCGGATCAGGTTCGACTGCAGGGTGGCCAGGTCTTCGCTGCTGATGCGCGTGCTGGCCAGCTTGCCGAAACCGGTGTTGACGCCATACACCGGCGCATCACCGGCAGCCGCGCGTTGCACCACCGCGGCGCTGGCCAGAATGCCCGGCAGCGCCTGCGGGTCGATCGTCAACCGGTGGCCACCCGCATGGATGACCTGCAGTTCATCGAGGTTCAGCAGGCCGGGCCGGATCAGCATCAACGCCCCACCATCGGCAGCTTCAGGCCTTGTTCGCCGGCACAGGCCACGGCAGCGTCGTAGCCCGCATCGGCATGGCGCATCACGCCGCTGGCGGGGTCGTTCCACAGCACGCGCTCGATGCGCCTGGCCGCTGCGTCGGTGCCGTCGCAGACGATCACCACGCCGCTGTGCTGCGAATAGCCCATGCCCACGCCACCGCCATGGTGCAGGCTGACCCAGGTCGCGCCGCTGGCGGTGTTGAGCAGCGCGTTCAGCAGCGGCCAGTCGCTCACCGCATCGCTACCGTCCTTCATGCTTTCGGTCTCGCGGTTGGGTGACGCCACCGAGCCGCTGTCGAGGTGATCGCGCCCGATCACGATCGGCGCCTTCAGCTCGCCGCTCCTGACCATCTCGTTGAAGGCCAGCCCGGCGCGATGCCGCTCACCCAGGCCGATCCAGCAGATGCGCGCCGGCAGGCCCTGGAAGGCAATGCGTTCGCCGGCCATGTCGAGCCAGCGCTGCAGGTGCGCGTCGTCGGGGAACAGCTCCTTCATCCGGGCGTCGGTCTTGCGGATGTCGTCCGGGTCACCCGACAGCGCGACCCAGCGGAACGGCCCCTTGCCGCGGCAGAACAGCGGCCGCACGTAGGCCGGCACGAAACCGGGGAAGGCGAACGCGTTCTTCACGCCCTGGTCGAGCGCGACCTGGCGGATGTTGTTGCCGTAGTCGACCGTGTGCACACCGGCGCTCTGGAAGTCGAGCATCGCCTGCACATGCACCGCACAGCCCCGCGCGGCGGCCTCGCGCAACGCGGCGTGCTGCGCCGGCTCGGCTTGCGCGGCGCGCCAGCGCTGCACGCTCCAGCCCGGCGGCAGGTAGCCGTTGACGAGGTCGTGCGCACTGGTCTGGTCGGTCACCAGATCGGGTCTGACGCCACGCCTGACCAACTCGGGCAGGATTTCGGCTGCGTTGCCGAGCAGGCCGATCGAGATCGCCTTCTTCTCGGCCGTGTAGCGCCCGATGCGGGCCAGCGCATCGTCCAGGCCGGTGGCCTGCTCGTCGAGGTAGCGGCTGCGCAGGCGCAAGTCGATGCGGCTTTGCTGGCACTCGATGGTCAGACTGCAGGCGCCGGCAAAGGTGGCCGCCAGCGGCTGCGCGCCGCCCATGCCGCCGAGTCCGGCGGTGAGGATCCAGCGGCCGCCCAGGTCTGCGTTGTAATGCTGCACGCCGGCTTCGACGAAGGTCTCGTAGGTGCCTTGCACGATGCCCTGGCTGCCGATGTAGATCCAGCTGCCGGCGGTCATCTGGCCGTACATCATCAGGCCCTTGCGGTCGAGCTCGTCGAAGTGCTCCCAGGTCGCCCACCTGGGCACCAGGTTCGAGTTCGCGATCAGCACGCGCGGCGCATCTTCATGGGTCCGGAACACGCCGACCGGCTTGCCGCTCTGCACCAGCAGGGTCTGGTCGGGTGCGAGCGCTTTCAGGCTGGCCAGGATGGCCTCGAAGCAGTCCCAGTTGCGCGCCGCCTTGCCGATGCCGCCGTAGACCACCAGCGCGTCGGGGTTCTCGGCCACCTCGGGGTCGAGGTTGTTCTGCAGCATGCGGTAGGCCGCTTCGATCAGCCAGTTGGCGCAGACGATCCGGCTGCCGCGCGGGGATCGGACGGGGCGCGGCTGCGCGAGTGAATGGACGGCGGACAAGTCGGTCATGACGGCACTCCGGTCGGGCAGCTCAGGCTGCGCCGCGGGCGCATCCTACTTGTCTAGACAAGTTGATGCAAGTAGGATCTTGCCGATGGCTCCAGCCCCGGACTTCGACGCGCTCGCCCCCTATGCCCGGGTCAAGCAGAGCTTGAAGAGCGGCCTGGCCAGCGGCCGCTGGGCGGCGGGCGACCTGATGCCGTCCGAGGCCGACCTGGTGGCCGAGTTCGGCATCAGCCGCATGACGGTCGTCCGCGCCCTGAAGGAGCTGCAGGCCGAAGGCCTGGTCGAGCGCACCAAGGGCGTCGGCACCTTCGCAGCACGGCTGCACCGCGTGAGCTCCACGCTGACGATCAGGGACCTGCACGACGAGATCGAGTCGCGCGGCCATCGCCACCACGCCGAGGTGCATGCGCAACGCGCGCAAAGGGCCAGCCAGGCCGTGGCCACGCAGCTCGGGCTGCCGTCAGGCGCGCGCGTCTTTCACACCGTCATCGTGCATCACGAGAACGGCGTGCCGCTGCAGTGTGAAGACCGTTGGGTCAACCCGGCCTGCTCGCCGGCCTACCTGCAAGCCGACTTCACGCAGACCACGCCGACCCAGGTGCTGTTCGAGACCACGGCGCTGTGGCGCGCGCAGTACACCATCGAAGCGACCCGCGCGACCGCGCACGAAGCGCTGCTGCTGCTGATCGATGCCGATGACCCGTGCCTGATCGTCAACCGCAGCACCTACACCCGCGACGCCGCGATCACCTGCGCGCGGCTGGTGCACCCGGGCAAGCGCTACCAGTTGCAAGGAGAGTTCCAGCCATGACACCCTGCCCG
>JANOJJ010000175.1:0-9528 GCA_031408155.1 Rubrivivax sp. | reverse complement strand
GCTCGAGCTCAGGGCTGAGTTCGTGCACTTCGCCTGCACCAGCGAGGACATCAACAACACCAGCCACGCGCTGATGCTGAAAAGCGCGCGCGATCAGGTGCTGCTGCCGGCGCTCGACCGCCTGCTCGGGCAGCTGCGGGCCATGGCCCACCGCCATGCCGCGGTGCCCATGCTCGCCCGCACCCATGGCCAGACCGCCAGCCCCACCACCGTCGGCAAGGAGGTGGCCAATGTGCTGGCGCGGCTGCGCAGGGCGCGTGACTCGATCGCCGCGGTGCCGCTGCGGGCCAAGATGAACGGCGCGGTGGGCAACTACAACGCCCACCTCTCGGCCTGGCCCGACTTCGACTGGGAGGCCTTCAGCCGCCACGTGGTCGAACAACGTCTGGGCCTGGACTTCAACCCCTACACGATCCAGATCGAACCGCACGACTGCATGGCCGAGTTGTTCGACGCCGTGGCGCGTGCCGACACCATCCTGATCGACTGGTGCCGCGACGTCTGGGGCTACATCTCGCTGGGCTACTTCACGCAGCGCACGCGCGCCGGCGAAGTCGGTTCGTCGACCATGCCACACAAGGTCAACCCGATCGACTTCGAGAACGCCGAAGGCAACTTCGGTCTGGCCAACGCCCTGCTCGCGCACCTGAGCCAGAAGCTGCCGATCAGTCGCTGGCAGCGCGACCTGACCGACAGCACGGTACTGCGCAACATGGGCGTGGCGCTGGGCCATGCGCTGCTGGGCTGTGTCAGCCTGGCGCGTGGCATGGACAAGCTCGAGCTCAACGCCGCCGCCCTGGCCGCCGACCTCGACCGCGCCTGGGAAGTGCTGGCCGAGCCGATCCAGACCGTGATGCGCCGCCATGGCCTGAAGGACCCCTACGAACGGCTGAAGGACTACACGCGTGGCAAGGCGATGACGCGGGAATCGATGCTGGCCTTCGTCGACAGCCTGGTCGAGCTGCCGGCGGCCGAACGCGAGCGCCTGAAGGCGCTGACGCCGGCCGGCTACACCGGGCTGGCGACAAGCTTGGCCCAGCGCATCTGAACCGCCCGCGAAAGCCGCTACCCTAGCGGCATGCGCTTCACCGACCGACTCGCCGCAGCCGAGCAGCGGCATCAATCGATGCTGTGCGTGGGGCTGGATCCCGAGCCGGCGCGATTCCCCGCGGCCTGGAAGGGCGACGCCGAGCGCATCGCGGATTTCTGCGCGGCGATCGTCGACGCCACCAAGGATCTGGTCTGCGCCTTCAAGCCGCAGGTCGCCTACTTTGCCGCGCACCGCGCAGAAGACCAGCTCGAGCGCCTGCTGGCACATATCCGCCGCGTCGCACCCGACGTGCCGGTGATCCTGGACGCCAAGCGCGGTGACATCGGCGCCAGCGCCGAGCAATACGCGCGTGAGGCCTTCGAGCGCTACCAGGCCGACGCGCTGACGCTCTCGCCGTTCATGGGCTACGACTCGATCGAGCCCTACCTGCGCTGGGACGGCAAGGGCCTGTTCCTGCTCTGCCGCACCTCCAACCCCGGCGGCGCCGACCTGCAGGCGCAGGCGCTGGCCAGCGGCGAGCTGCTCTACGAGCGCATCGCCCGGCTGGCCGCCCAGGACTGGAACCGCAACGGCCAGCTCGGCCTGGTGGTCGGCGCCACCTACCCGCGCGAGATCGAGCGCGTGCGTCAACTGGCGCCGACGCTGCCGCTGCTGATCCCCGGCATCGGTGCCCAAGGCGGTGATGCGGCTGCCACGGTGCGAGCCGGCTGGCGTGGCAGCGCCGCCGGCGGCACGCTGGGGCCGATCCTGGTGAGCAGTTCGCGCGCCGTGTTGTACGCCAGTGCGGGCGACGACTTCGCCGCGGCGGCGCGCCGCGTGGCGCAGCGCTCGCGCGACGAACTGCAACGTGCCCGACCGTGTGGCGTCTGAGCGCAGCCGCCCGCGGTCTCGGTTGGCGCGCTCCCAGTCCCACCCAGCAGCCATGAGTGCCGACACGCTGATCGACGAGGCGCTGGCCGACGCCGGGCCCGAATCCCTGCTCGGACCGGTGCCGCCAGTGCATCCGGGCAGCGACCTGTCCCGGGCCCGTGCCAGCGTGCAGCCGGTGGTGTCGCGCTACCTCTTTGCCATGCTGGCGATGATCGGGGCAGCAGGGGCCCTGCTCTCCAGCCAGCTGCTGCCGGGTGTGCCCGAGCCGCAGCGCTGGCTGCTGCTCGGAGCCTTCATGCTGGTCAGCCTGGCGGGCGCCGCCGGCACGCGTGCGCCGCCGCGCTGGGTCGAGCCCGCGCTGGCGGTGGTGGTGCTGTTGACGGTGGTGGCGATTGCGCTGAGCTCGCTGTTCATCGGCTGGGCCCTGGCCGGGCCCGGCCTGGCCCTGTACGGTCTGCTGGCCTGCATCATGTGCGCGCTGGCGCGCCGGCGCCTGGCGCTTTCGGTGGTGGCGGTAATGGCGCTGGCGCTGCTGGTGATCCACTTCGCGCCGCTCGTCGTCGCTGGCCTGGGCGACCTGGTCCAGCCGCGCGCGAGCGCGACAACGCGGCTGGTCGTGCACCTGCTGGTGCTCGCTGGCGGGGTGATCGGCGGCCTGATGATCTCCAGCGTGGTGGCGCGCCATGTGCGTTCGGCCGACGAGCGCGAGCATCGTTTCCGCAGCCTGCTGGCGATCGCTGCCGACGCCTACTGGGAGATCGACGAGAAGTACCGCCTGGTGGCCGGCACCGCGCAGCGCAACCCAGGCTTTGGCCTGAGCGCCGCTGACGGCCTGGGCGTGGTGCCCTGGGACTTGCCCCAGTTCAGTTGCGACGATGAGACGCTCGACCTGCTGCAGGCCGATCTGGACGCGCGCGCGCCGTTCCGCAACCTGCCGGTGCAGTGGCGCAGCCCGAGCGGCACCGTGCGCCACCTGGCGGCCAGCGGCGAGCCGCGCTTTGATGAACGCGGCGTGTTCTGCGGCTACTGGGGCGTGCTGCGCGACGTCAGCGCCGACTTGCTGGCGCGACAGGCCCTGGCCGCCACCGAGACGCGCTACCAGGAGCTGTTCACGCGCATCCCCTCGCCGCTGGTGATGCATCGGGCCGGGCGCGTGATCGATGCCAATGAGGCCGCGGTGGCGCTGTTCGGCTTCGATCAGCTGTCGGCGATGATCGGGCGCGACCTGCTGGCCAGCTACGAAAGCGGCGATTCGCGTGAGCGCGCGCGCCGGCGCCTCGAAGAACTCGACCACCTGCCGCCCGGCAAGGGCCTGCCGGTGGCCGACTTTCGCATCACCGGCCGCGTCGGACGGCGCGTCGCCGTGCGCGCCACCAGCGTGCGGGTCGAGACCGAAGACGGGCTGGCGGTGCTGTCGATCTATGTCGATGACACCGAACGCCGTGCCGCCGAGGAGGCGGTGCGTCGGTCCGAGGCCATGCTGTCGCACCTGGTGGCCACCAGCCCCGACGTGATCACGCTGACCGACCTGGCCACGGGTCGCTATTCGATGGTCAATCAGACCTTCGAACGCATCACCGGCTATGCCGCGGCCGAGGTCGTGGGCCGGACCTCGATCGAGCTCGGCGTCTGGCAGGACCCGAGGGCGCGCGACGATTTCGTCAAGCGGCTGCGCGAACAGGGTCGGGTGCAGGATGTGGTCACGACCTTCGTCACCAAGTCCGGCCTGCCGGTGCAGATGCGGGTGTCGGGCGCGTGCTTCGCGATGAACCGCCGCGAGTACCTGGTGATCAACGCCCGTGACGTCACCGCCACCGAGCGCACGCGGCTGGAGCGTGAGGCCATCCTCGAGACTGCGGCGATCGGCATCGCGGTCACGCGCGACGAGCACTTCGTGCTCGCCAACCCCTGGTTCGAGCAGATGCTGGGCTGGCCGCGCGGCACGCTGGCCGGACAGCCCGGACGGGTGGTATGGCCGAGTGATCAGGCCTACCAGGAGCTGGGCGCGATGGTCGGACCGCGCCTGAGCCGTGGCGAGCTGATCGAGTTCGACCGCGAATGCTGCCGCCGGGACGGCAGTATTTTGATCGGCCGCATCAGCGTCCGGGCGATCGACCCCGATCAACCCGCCAACGGCGGCACGCTGTGGATCGTGCAGGACGTAACCGAGCGGCGAGACTTCGAAACCGCGCTGGCGCGCGCGCGCGACGCTGCCGAGGCCGCCAACCGAGCGAAGAGCGCCTTTCTGGCCAACACCAGTCACGAACTGCGCACGCCGCTGCACGGCATGCTGGGCCTGGCCGACCTGGCGCGCTCGCCCGACGTCAGCGACGAGCGCCGCCGCCAGTACCTGGATCAGATCTCGGAGAGCGCACAGTCGCTCACCGGCATCATCTCCGACATCCTCGACCTGTCCAAGATCGAAGCCGGCAAGCTGCTCATCGAGACCACCACCTTCGACCTCGGCGAGTTGCTCGGCGCGGTCTGCCGCGCCTACGGCACCCTGGCCCGCGGACGCGATCTGGCGCTGCACCTGCAACTCGAGCCGGGCGCCTCGGGCATCGTGCGCGGCGACCCGCTGCGGGTGCGCCAGATCGCCGGCAACTACCTCAGCAACGCAGTCAAGTTCACCCAGCGCGGCCAGGTGCGCCTGGTCGCGCGGCGGCTGCAAGAGCGCGTGCGCATCGAGGTTCACGACAGCGGTGACGGCATCCCGCCCGCGATCCAGGCCAAGCTGTTCCGTCCCTTCACCCAGGCTGACGAGTCGACCACGCGGCGCTTCGGCGGCACCGGGCTCGGACTGTCGATCTGCCGCGAGCTGGCGCATCTGATGGGCGGTGAAGTGGGCCTCGACAGCCAGCCCGGCCAGGGCAGCTGCTTCTGGGCCGAGCTGCCGCTGCCGACGGCCAGCATCAGCCCGGTGTCGCCGCCGCAGGCCAAGGCCCTGGCCGAACGCCTGCGCGGCACCCGGGTGCTGCTGGTCGAGGACAACGCGGTCAACATGCTGATCGCGGTGGCCATGCTCGAGCGCTGGGGGGTCGAAGTCGGGCAGTCGATGGACGGCCGTGAAGCGCTCGACGCGGTCGAACAGGCCGCCGCGGCCGGCAAGCCCTTCGATGCCGTGTTGATGGACCTGCAGATGCCGGTGATGAGCGGCAACGAAGCCACGCGCGCGCTGCGCCAACGCGCTGCCGGCAAGGCCGTTCCCATCATTGCACTGACCGCTGCCGCGCTGGTCAGTGAACGCGAACAGGCGCTGGCCGACGGCATGGACGACTTCCTGACCAAGCCGATCGACGCCGACCGGCTCAGCAGCACGCTGGCAAAGTGGGTCGGCGTGCGGCGGGTCTGAGCCCGCGCACCAGACAGGCCCTGCGGCCTGTTTGGTGGCTGGCGAAGGCCCGAGGCCATCTCGTGTCCGAGGGCTGAGCCCTTCAGGCCAGCCGCAACGGCAGTTCGCGCAGGCGCTGCCCGGTCAATGCAAACAACGCATTGGCCAGCGCCGGCGCCACCGGCGGCGTGCCGGGTTCACCCAGGCCGCCGGGGTCGCGCAGGCTGGCCATGAAGTGCGTCTCGATGGCCGGCGTCTGGGCCAGGCGCAGCATGCGGTAATCGTGAAAGTTGCCTTGTCGCACCGCGCCGCGCTCGATGTCGATGCGGCCGAACAGCGCCGCGCTGAGGCCGAAGATCACTCCCGATTCGACCTGCTGCGCGGCGATGCGCGGGTTGATCACGACCCCGCAGTCGACCGCCGCCACGACGCGGTGCACGCGCGGCGCGCCGGCCTTGTCGAGCGACACCTCCAGCACCTGGGCGACGATGCTGCCGAAGCTCTCGTGCAGCGCAACGCCGCGTGCCCGCCCGGCCGGCAGCGGCCGGCCCCAGCCGGCGGCGCTGGCGGCCAGGCTCAGCACGGCAGCGTGGCGCGGCCGCTGTTGCAGCAGGTCCAGCCGCCAGTCCAGCGGGTCGGCGCCGGCGGCATGCGCCAGTTCGTCGATGAAGCTCTCGGCGAAGAAGGCATTGTGCGAATGGCCGACCGATCGCCAGGAGCCGACCGGCACCGCGTGCCGCGTGGCCTCATGCTGCACGCGCAGGTGCGGGATGCGGTAGGGCAAGCTGAACAGGCCGTCGGCGCTGGTCTTGTCGGGCAGATCGAAACGCGGCGCCAGCGCAGGCAGCACGCGTGCGACGTAGCGCGGCATCACCGCGTCGCTCGCGCTGCCGACCACCAGCGCGGTCGGGCGGCCGTCGGCGTCCAGCGTGGCGCGCAGCACGGCGGCCGCGGCCGGACGGTAGAAGTCGTGCTGCAGGTCCTGCTCGCGTGACCACAGCAGCTGCACCGGCGCACCGCCGGTTTCGAGCGCCACGCGCACCGCCTGGGCGATGAAATCGACCTCCAGCCGGCGGCCGAAGCCGCCGCCGAGGTAAGGCACGTGCAGCTCCACCGCGTCCTCGTCGACAGCGGCCACGCGCGCGGCCACGGCGCGCGCCAGGCTCGGCACCTGGGTCGGCGCCCACAAGCGCACGCGGCCGTCGGCCACCTGCGCGGTGCAGTTCATCGGCTCCATCGTCGCGTGCGCCAGGTACGGAACGCGGTACATCGCCTCGATGCGGCTGCCGCCTCGCAAGAGGGTCGCATCGGCCTGTCCATGGTTGCGGAAGGCGAATCCCGACCGTCCGTCGGCCGCCCGCTCCGCGGCAATGCCCAACTGGTGCTGGATATCCGCACTGTCCAGCAGCGGCCCTGGCGGGGCTTGCCAATGTCCGGCGTCGCCGGCCAAGTGCCGTGCCGCCTGCAACGCGGACCAACTGCCGCGCGCGACCACGGCCAGCGCCGCTGCCGCGCCGGCCAGCGGCGGCAGCCGCACGACCCGCAACACGCCGGGGCGGCGCAGCAGCGCGTCGGTATCGACCGCGCCCGGGCTCGAGCCCAGCACCGCGCCCTGCGCCAGCGCCGCGTAAAGCTGCCCGGGCTGCCGCTGGTCGATGCCGAAGCGGGCGCTGCCGTCGATCTTGGCGCGGGTGTCGGTCCGCGGCGCCGGGGTGCCCAGCAACTGCCAGGCGTCGGCCGCTGTCAGCGTCACCTCGCCGGGCGGTGTGGCGGCGGCCCGGCTGGCCAGTTCAGCGTAGCTCGCGCGGGGCCCCGACGGATGGCTGATCTCTCCGCCGTCCACGCGCAGCTCGGACACCGGCAACTTCCATTGCAGCGATGCCGCACCCAGCAGTTGCGAGCGCGCCGTGGCCGCGGCCAGACGCAGCACCGGGTAGAGGTCGACGATGCTCGACGAGCCGCCGGTGGCGATCAGGCCCAGCTCGCGCACCCCTTTCGACAACAACCAGCGCGACGCGCGCAGGCCGCGGCTTTCGGCGCCCGGTTGACTGTCGTCGGGGCCGAAGTACAGCAACGAGTCGACCGCCGCGGCCACGTTGCCGTAGCGGCTGTCGAAGCCCACCGCTTCCAGCCGCACGCGTGCCATCGGCAGACGAAGCTCTTCGGCCACCAGCATCGCCAGCGCCGTGTGCACGCCTTGCCCCATTTCGCAATGCGGCATCACGAGCGACACCTGGTCGTCCTGACCGATGCGCAGCCAGCCGTTGAGCGCGACCTGGCCTGGCAGCGGTGGCAGGCTGTCACTGTTGCCCAGGCGGCCGCGCGGCGGCAGCAAGCCCCAGCCGAGCAGCAGGGCCGGGCCGGTGGCCAGCGCACTGACGATGAAACGGCGGCGCTTCAACGGGCGGTCGGCGTGAGTCGGCCGCGCTCGAGCCGGCTCGGCATGGTGGCCCTTTCGCTCAGGCGCCCAACCCTTGCAGCGGCTGCGCCGGATTGGCCACCGACTGCCAGCGCAGCAGCCGCGCGGCATTGCGCTGGCGCCAGCTCAGCAAGGGCATCAGGCCGCGCTCGAGCAGGGCCTGGCCGGCTTCGTCGCTGAGCAGCAACTCGGCGCCGGCTTGCTGGTGGCGCTCACCGTCTTCGGTGTAGACATGGCTGGGCAGGTCGTCGAGGTCGAGTGCGCCGCCCAGGTCCATCGCCCAGCCGCCTTGTTGGAAGGCGCGGCCGGCGAGCAGGGCCAGCGCCGGTGCGCCACCACCCCAGAGGTAGGCGTCGTGCGGCCGATCGGCCGCCATTTCCTCGAACGTGAAGCTGCTGATCGGGTCAGTGGCTGCGCCGTAGGGCAAGCGCAGCAGGACGCGCGGCAGCACCAGACCGAGCCAGGCCGCCATCGGCGCGCCGCGCAGCGCGTTCCAGTAGGCAAGCGCCTCATCGTCGGCAGCGCGCCAGCGGCGCGGTTCGGCCAGTTCGGCCCGGCTGGCGGCGCCGGCCATGGCTGGCGTGGCCGTGGCCAGCAGCGGGGCCCCGGCGCGTGCGGCCAGCGCGCCCAGCCCGGCCAGGGCTTGCACGTCGTCGGCCTCGGGGCCGAAGGCCTGGTCGAGCGCGAGCAAGCTGAAGCGCTGCCCATCGGCGCCGGCGCTCGGGCTGAACAGTGCGTGCAGGGCGCTGCTGGCGAGGTCGGCGCGGTGGCTGGCCAGATCGTCCAGCAGTTCGGTGCGCGAGACGTCGAGCACGAACAGCTGCAGCCCCTCACCCAGCTCGAGCCCGCGCACCAGGTGGTCGGCACCCAGCCAGGCGGCTTCCAGGGCCTGCAGCGGCGCGGCGTGCAGCACGCGGCGCATTAGGCTGGCCAGCGCGCTGTCGATGGCGTCGATCAAGGCCCGTTGTTCGTTCGCGGTGTCGGGCTGGGTGTGCGGTGCGATCAGGTCGCGCAGCCAGCGCTCGAGCGCGGCTGCGGCGCCCGCGCCGGCGTTGGCTGCCGCAACGGGCGCCGCAGCGGCCAGCGGCGCCCGGCCCAGCAGGCGTTCGATGTCGGTCGTTGCGCCCGCTGTTGCCGCCGGTGCCGGCGGCGCCGCCGGCTGAATGCCCAACGCCGCGGCGACCCGGCGGAACTGCGTGCTGTCGCGCGCTTCCTCGCGCAGGCGGCGCAGGGCATCGAACACCGGCAGGCGCGCAAACAGGTGGTCGGGGTGAAAGTCGTCGAGCGACGCGAAGGCCAGCGCCAGCTGCTGGCCGTCGAGCTCCAACGTCAGGCGCGGCGCGATGCGCGCGAGCACGCGGTCGAAGTTGTCGATGTCCAGCGCCAGCGGCTTGCGTGCAGCCAGCGGCGTGGCGCGCTCGCCACCCAGGTCGGCCAGCAGCAGCAATCGCCACGGTGCGTCGCCATCACGCGGCCTGCCGCGTGCGCCGGCGGGCTTGAGCGACATGTCGAACTGCAGGCGGGCGGGGGCCATGGCAACGCTCCAGGAGACGACGGAATGGACCGGCAGTATCGGCTATCGTCGGCCGGCACTGCGCATCAGGAGTCGACATGATCCGTCTTCACTACTACCCCGGCAATGCCAGCTTCGCGCCGCATGTCCTGCTGCAGGAGTTGGGCCTGCCCTTCGAGCGGGTGCTGGTCGACCGCGCCCATGCGGCGCACAAGTCGCCGGCCTACCTCGAGCTCAACCCGATGGGCCAGATCCCGGTGCTGCAAGACGACGGCCTGGTGCTGTACGAAGCGGCAGCGATCTGCCTGCACCTGGTCGACCGCTACCCGCAGGCGCGGCTGGCG
>JANOJJ010000138.1:0-7140 GCA_031408155.1 Rubrivivax sp. | reverse complement strand
ACGGCCTCGACGGCCTCGCGGTTGGCATGCAGGTCGGTGAGGATCGCGGTCTTCATCCAGGGCGGCGCACAGAGGTCGACTAGTCTGACAGGGTCGCGTGCGGCCGGGCCAGTGCACGACCACTCCATGCCCGCGACTGCGAGGCTTGTGTGCTTCGTTTTCGACAGCCCTTTGCCGACCAGGCCGGCGGCTGATCCTCTGCAGCGGCACTTGCCACGCCGACCATCGGGGCGTTGTTGCCGGCCGCAGTCATGGCGTTCGGGGACAGGCGCTGATTCGGGACTCGAGTCAACGCCGAGCTGACCGCCAACGGCGCCTTGCCCAGGAACCTTGTCATGCGGCATGTTGGCATGACTGTGAGGCCCGGATTGGCTTCGGAGGATGCAAGCGATGTTGAAGAAAGTGGGTGCAAGTGGTCAGATCTCGCTGGGCAAGCGGTATGCCAAGCAGTTGGTCGAGGTGATCTTTCATGGCGACGGCCGGGTGGAGCTCGTCCCGATGCGTGCCATGGCCATCGCTCGTCCTGGACCGGCGCCAACGGTGTCTGCCCCTGACGGCTGGTTGCCGCCGGGTGGCTACAGCACTTGCAACAGCTGGGCACTGGACAACCGCGCTGCGCTGCAGGCCTACGCGCGGCAGGTCGAGCGGGAGGGTACGGCGGCTGAGCAGTTGCAGCAGTTCCTGAACAACCTGGACGGCGCTTCACCGGGCTGATCGATGCCGAGGTTCGATCTCTATCGAAACCCCAATCCACGCGCCAGCCATGCCCTCTATCTTGATGCGCAGAGCGACTTGGTCAGCACCAGCACGCGGTGGTGCGTGCCGATGGCGCTGCCCGCTGCCAACCCACCCGGCAATGGTGGGCGCGCAGGCCCTTCTGTCGTTCGAAGGGCAGGCCTGGCTGCTGGTCACGCCCAACGTCCTGGCCGTGCCGATGACCTTGTTGCGCCACCGGCATGGCCGCTTGTTGCCCGCTGACCAGTGGCGAGTCGAGTCAGCATTGGATTTTCATGCTCAGAGGTTACTGACGGCGGACGGTGGAAGCAGTCTTCGGAGTTCCAGCGCTGAGGCCCGTTGGAGGCGCCGACTCCAGGTCTTGGCTCCCTCATCGAGGGGATCGACTGATGGGTTCGCATCATTGCCTGCGCGGACCTCGCCGCCGCGGCGCCTTCAGCGCGGCACCAGTCGGGCGCCGCTGAGCTGCTCTTGCGCCTCGACCAGCGAGGGCACGAACTTCTTGCCGTGGCCGAGCGCACTGGCCAGCGTCAGCGACTGGTGCACCGCCTCTCCCACCAGCGACGGAATGGCCAGGCTCTCGGCCAGGTGGGTGTAGTAGCGCACGTCCTTGCGCGCGTTGTCGAGCTCGAACTTCAGGCCGTCCATCTGGCCGTGCAGCGTCTTGGCCATGGCCTGGAACAGCCCGCTGTTGACGGGGCCCAGCGAGATCAGGTCGACCAGCTTGTGGACGTCGATGCCCGCGCGTTGGCCGACCGCAAAGGCTTCGGCAGTGGCCGTGCAGACCGCTTGCGCGATGAAGTTGTTGAGCAGCTTGATGATGTGCCCCGAGCCCGGCGGGCCCATGTGGAACACGTTCTCGGCAAAGTCGCGCAGCACCGGCTCGATTCGCGCCATCACGTCGGCATCGGCGCCGACCATCACGTTCAGGCGGCCGGCCTCGGCTTCGACCGGCGTGCGCGACAGCGGCGCGTCGACGAAGACCACGCCGTGCGCCGCGCAGCGCTCGCGCAACCGGGCGCTGGAGTCGGGCTCGGAGGTCGAACAGTCGACGATCAGCAGCCCGGCCCGGGCGCCGCTCAAGAGGCCATTTTCGCCCGCCACGACCGCCTCGACCTGGGGCGAGCCGGTGACGCAGAGAAAGACCATCTCGCTGCCGGCGGCCAGCGCGGCCGGGTCGGCCGCCTCCATCGCACCGGCGGCCAGCAGGTCGGCCACACGGTCGCGCTTGCGGTGCACGGTCAGGGTCAGTGCATGGCCCTTGGCGAGCAAGTTCTTCGCCATGCCATGGCCCATCAGGCCGCTGGCGCCGATGAATCCGATCATCATGTCGTTAGCACCTTCAGCCGCGGCCGACAAAGGGCATCTTGGTCGCCATCACGGTGGTGAATAGCACGTTGGCCGATAGCGGCAAACGCGCCATGTTGAGGAAGGTGTCGACCACCGCCGACAGGTCCATGCGCGGCTCGGGGCGCACGCTGCCGTCGGCTTGCGGCACGCCGTTGACCATGCGCTCGGTCATCTCACTGGCGGCGTTGCCGATGTCGATCTGGCCGACCGCGATGTCGAACGGCCGGCCGTCCAGCGCCGCGGTGCGCGTCAGGCCCGTGACCGCATGCTTGGTGGCGGTGTAGGCGATCGAGCCCGGCCGCGGCGCATAGGCCGAGATCGAGCCGTTGTTGATGATGCGCCCGCCCATCGGCTGCTGGCTCTTCATCAGCTTGAAGGCCTGCGACAGGCAATAAAACGAGCCGTTGAGGTTGGCGTCGACCACGCGGCGCCATTCCTCGCCGGTGATGAGGTCGGGCGTCCTGGCGGTCAGACCGCCGCCGGCGTTGTTGAACAGCAGGTCGAGCCGGCCGAAGCGCTGTTGCACGGTGGCAAAGGCGGCGGCGACCTGTTCTTCCCGGCCGACGTCGCAGGCGATCGGCAGGGCGCGTGACGCGTCGTCGCCGGCCAGCGTGGCGGTGGCCTGCAGCGCGTCGGCGCGACGCCCGACCAGGGCGACGGTCCAGCCGTCAGCCAGCAGGCCGAGGCAACAGGCGCGGCCGATGCCGGACCCGGCGCCGGTGACGAGGGCAATCCGAGGTGAGTTACTCATGGTGATTGGCGCTGTCGATGACCGCCCGATTCTGGCCCGCGGCCGAGACCTTGCCGATGCGGGTAAACCGGTGCGCCGCGGCTGGCTACACTGACCCGGTCGACATTCCCAACCCAGCCGCATGCCCATCGTCAGCGACCTCACCAGCGCGCATTTGGACTTCGGTGCCAGCATGCAAGAGCCTGCCGGCGCGGCCGCCTCGAGCACCGACTTCTGGCCGGCCTGCGGCTACACCTTGCTGCAGCGCGACGCGCAAGGCTGGCTGGTGGCCACACCGGCCTACTTCAGCGCCTGGCTGGGGCGGCCCGAACTGGCGCTGGTGCCCGAGTCCTGCCGGGCCGAAGTCAAGCTCCACGAAGCGCTGGTCGCCGACCCGCTGCGGCCGGTGTCGGCACCAGACCTCGGCCGCCTGGCCGACGCCGACGCGCGCGAAAACTACGCCCACTTCATCGCGCTGCGCGACGGCCTGCAGCAAGCCGGCACGCTGCAGGCCTGGCTGCTGGCCTTGTGGCGCGGCGGCAATCTGCGCACACCGCCACTGTTCATCGACCTGGTGGTGCAGGCGGTGCTGCGCGGCCTGCTCGACGGCACGTCGGACGCCTACGCGGCACGGGCGGCCGAAATGCTGTTTCGCCCGCAGCGCCTGAGCACGCATGAAGGCCGGCTGCTGGCCGGTGACCGCGACACGCTGGACCTGCAGCGGCAAACGCACGGCTTCGGCGACCTCGGTCGCCTGCTGGCCCAGGCCCAGCAGCCGCTGAAGGCGACGCAGATGCAGGTGTTGCAGGTGTCGACGGCGGCGCTGTACTGGGCCCAGGCCGCGCGCCCGGACGGCCAGCACGGCTTCTTGCTCGACCTGACGCTCGAGTTCGAGCAAGCGCTCGGTCACGGCCTGGTCTTTCGCCTGACGCCTGCGCACTCAGGGCTCGAGGCGCTGGCCGCCGTGCTGCAGCAGTGGGTGCAACACCTGCTGGGCGTCACGGTGCGCATCACGCCGCTGCAGGCGATTGACGACCCGCAATGGCGCTGGCATGTCGGCCTAGACACCGAGGCCAGCGCCTTGCTCAATGACCTTTACGAAGACCGCCCGCTGGCGCCTGACCGGCTGCAGCGGCTGGTCAGCCTGTTCCGGCTGGACTTCAAGCACGCCCACGACATGCGCGCCGACGTGGCCGGCAAGCCCGTCTACCTGGGCCTGATGCAGGCCGCCGACAACACGCTACGCATCAAACCGCAGAATCTGCTGCTGAACCTGCCGCTGGCCAGCCGCAGCTGAGCGCCGCGCCGGTTCACGGCCGCCAGCGATGCTGACCGGCCCTTGCCCCGGGAGCCGCCTACAGGTTGTCGATGTACATCCGGTTCCAGGTCGGGCTGATGATCAGTTGATTGATGCACGCATGCGCGGGCATCTCGGCGATGAAGCGGATCGCACGGCCCAGATCCTCGGGCTGCAGCATGCGGGCCCGGTCCTGTGCGCTCGGCGGGACCGGTCGACGGTCCAGGATCGGCGTGTCCACTTCGGCCGGACAGATGGCGCAGGCGCGGATGCCGTTCACGCCTTCCTCCATGTTGATGGTCTCGGTCATGGCCGTGACCGCGTGCTTGCTGCCGTTGTAGGCCGCGCCGGTCAGTCGCGGATGAAAGACGCCGGCCCAGGACGAGACGTTGATGATCAAGCCGTCCTTGTGCGCGCGCATGCCGGGCAGCACGGCATGGATGGTGTAGAACGAACCGTCGAGGTTGATGCCCACGACAGTGCGCCAGCCTTCGACCGTCTGGTTCTTCCAGGCGCGGTTGGTCGTGTTCAGTCCAGCGCTGTTGAGCAGGATGTCGATGCGCCGGTGGCGCGCCAGGATCCGATCGGCGACCTGCTTCACGGCCTCGGGATCGGAGACGTCGAGGGTTTCGACGTCGGCCTGGCCACCTGCGGTGCGGATCTGCTCAGCCGCCTGCGCCAGCACCGCGTGGCGGCGGCCCGACAGCACCACGCTGGCTCCCGCTGCGGCCAGCGCCTGCGCAGCCGCCAGACCGATCCCGCTGCCCGCACCGGGGATCCAGGCTACCTTGCCGTTCAACGTGCTCATCTCGTTGCCTCCTGCACAGTCCGTTGATGGGGGTCGGCCACGGCTGACCAGCCGCTGGCACGTGCGGTTCAGGCCGCGCCGGTGCCGCGCCGGGGTTGAAGCCTCATCTGCAGCCCCACCGGCGCCATCGCGAACATCTGCCGCTCTGCCGGCTCATGGCCGTCGGCCGTGCCGACCGACACGATGTCGAAGTCGTTCAACAGCGTCAGCAGCACCATCTTCATTTCCTGCAGCGCCAGGTAGCGGCCAGGGCACATGCGCGGCCCGGCGCCAAAGGGCATCGAGATGCGCTTGGCCGACGTGGCGTGCAGCCCGTCTTCGCCCAGCCAGCGTTCGGGTTTGAAGGCGCGGCCGTTGGGCACGAAGGCGTCGTCCACGCTGTCGTGGCGCAGCAGGCCGATCACCACCGTGCCCGCCGGCACCGCCACGTCGCCCAGCACCGTGTCCTTCAGCGCCTGCAGCGGCAGTTGCGGCGCCACCGGCTTGAGCCGCATGGTTTCGTTCATGCAGGCTTCGACAAAGTCCAGTTGCGCCAGCTGCTCGAGCGTTACCGGGCCGCCGCCGGCCATCACGGCGCGCACTTCGGTGCTGGCGCGCTGCAGCGCAGCCGGATGTTCCTTCAGCAGCCAGACGCACCAGGCCAGCGTGTTGGCGGTGGTGTCCTCGCCGGCCAGCAGCATGGTCAGCACGTTGCCGGCCACCTGGTCGTCGTCGATGCCGCTGTCGGGTTTGTCGGCCGCCACGACCATCGCTTCAAGCAAGTTCTGCGGCGACTGCGCGCGCGCGGGGTCGGCCGCCAGGCGTTGGCGCGCGCTGGCGATGAAACCGTCGATGGCGGCGTTGACGGCCACCAGTGCGCGCTCGAGTTCGCGGTCGGACGGCAGCTTGAACCAGCGCCAGTACGGCACTGCCGACATGATGCGCGTAAACAGCTTGGGGAAGATCTTGTCGAGGTGGCGCTGGATGATGTCGTGGTCGGACTCGAGCGTGTTGACATCGGTGCCGAAGGCCAGCCCGGCGATGGCGTCAACCGTGAAGCGCATCAGGTCGGCCTGCAGGTCGATCGTGCTGTCGGCCCGGGCGGCCCGCGCCCAGCGGCCGGCCAAGCGTACGCCGCAGCGCACCAGCGACGGGTAGTAGGCCTTGACGTGCCCCGGGTCGAAGGCCGCCATCACCATCCGGCGCTGGCGCTTCCAGACCTCGCCGTTGACGCCGAACAGGCCGCCCTTCAAGCCCATCTCGAGGCCCACTGCCTCCAGTCGTTCGGTCCGACGAAAGCCGTCGGGCCGGTCGCGCAGCATGCTGGCCACGGCTTCGTGGTCGGCCATCACGAGCACATGCCGGTCGGCCATGCGCAGCTGGAACCAGCGCCCGTACTCGTGCGCCCAACGCTCGAGCTGGAGGTGGAATTCGGCCGCCTTGATCTGCGGCAGGTTGCCGAGCACGGGCCAGCCCCTGGGCCCGGGCAGATCGGCCAGGCGGCGGACCGCCGTGGCGGGCGTGGCGCCGGCTGTGGTCAATGGTTGTCCTTCGGGACCAGGGCCCCGCGCTGGCCGACCAGGAAATCGAGGTCGGCGCCTTCGTCGGCCTGCAGCACATGGTCGATGTAGAGCTTCCAGTAGCCACTGTTCATCGGCGGCGTGGGCGCTGTCCAGGCGCTTCGGCGGCGCTCGAGTTCAGCCTCGTCCACATGCAGGTGCAGCTTGCGTCCGGCCACGTCGAGCGTGATCAGGTCGCCGTTCCTGACCAGCGCCAGCGGGCCACCGGCGGCGGCTTCAGGCGTGGTGTGCAGCACCACGGTGCCGTAGGCGGTGCCGCTCATGCGGGCGTCACTGATGCGGACCATGTCGGTGATGCCCTTCCTCAGCACCTTGGGCGGCAGCGGCATGTTGCCCACCTCGGCCATGCCGGGGTAGCCCTTGGGGCCGCAATTCTTCAGCACCAGGATGCAGGTCTCGTCGACGTCGAGGGCCTCGTCGTCGATGCGGGCGTGAAAGTCGGTGCTGTCCTCGAACACCACCGCGCGGCCGCTGTGCTGCATCAGCGCCAGCGTGGCCGCGCTGGGCTTGATGACGGCGCCGCGTGGCGCCAGGTTGCCGCGCAGCACGGCGATGCCGGCATTCGCCTTGAAGGGCGCGGCCACGGTCTTGATGACTTCGGGGTTGTAGTTTTGCGCATCGGCGATGTTGACGCCCAGCGTCTGCCCGTTGGCCGTCACGG
>JANOJJ010000796.1:0-1532 GCA_031408155.1 Rubrivivax sp. | reverse complement strand
GTGCGTGATGCCGACGACGGCGGCCTCATGGTCTTCAATGTTGACCCACTCGTGGTCGGGCGTATACATCGTGGTCATCGGTCGGCTCCTGTAAATGGGGTTATGAAGAGCGGGTAGGGTGGTCGGATCGCGATCAACGTTTGTAGCGATGCGGATGAAAGGGCATCGCCGTCACGCGCATCGGCAAGCGCTTGCCGCGCACCTCGGCAAACACCTCGTGCTGCGGCTGACTGTGGTTGACGGGCAGGTAAGCCATGGCCACGAACTGGTTGATGCTGGGACCCAGCGTGCCGCTGGTGACCGTGCCGAGCTTGCGGCCATGGGCGTCGACGATGCGCGTGCCTGCGCGCACCGGCACTCGCTCCAGGCCGATCAGGCCGACGCGTTTGCTGGGTGCGGCAGCGCTCAGATGCGCTTCGATCGCAGTCGCGCCCGGGTAACCGCCGGCACGTGCGCCGCCGGGGCGGCGCACCTTCTGGATGGCCCAGCTCAGGCCGGCCTCGATCGGGCTCGTCGTTTCGTCGATGTCATGGCCGTACAGGCACAGGCCGGCTTCCAGGCGCAGCGTGTCGCGCGCGCCCAGGCCGGCCGGCCTGACCTCGGCTTGCGCAAGCAAGGCCTCGGCCACAGTCACGGCATGTTCGGCCGGCACCGAGATCTCGAAGCCGTCTTCGCCGGTGTAGCCCGAGCGGGTGACGAAACAGCGGGCACCGGCGAGCTCGAACACCGCGCCGGTCATGAATACCATCGCTGCCACGTCGGGGTTCAGTCGTGCCAGCGCGTCCACCGCCTTCGGGCCTTGTAGCGCCAGCAATGCCCGCTCGGGCATCGGCACGACCTGGCAGCGGTGGCCGATGTGGGTCTGCAGGTGCCGGATGTCGGCGTCCTTGCAGCCGGCGTTGACGACCAGGAAAAGGTCACCAAAACCGGCGCCAGGTGCGGGCCGCACGATCATCAGGTCGTCGAGCAGGCCACCGCTGGTGTTGGTGAAGAAGGCGTAGCGCTGCCGCCCGCTGCCGAGGTCGATCACGTCCACCGGCACCAGGGTTTCGAGCGCGGCGGCCGAGTCGGCCCCCAGCAGCCGCAGCTGGCCCATGTGCGACACGTCGAACAGCGCCGCCGAGTCACGGCACTGCTTGTGCTCGGCCATCAGCCCGGCGGCGTACTGCACCGGCATCGCGTAGCCGGCAAAGGGCACCATGCGAGCGCCGAGCCGAAGGTGCAAGGCATGCAACGGCGTCTGCAGCAGGTTGGGGACGGCGGTCATGGGCGGATCCTCGGCAACGGTCAAGGGGCAGCCGCCGATGCACGGCGGCCGCTGCCCTCGCTGTCCGCTCTACCTGAGAGATTCGGTACCGGCGCGCCTGCTGGCCGCCGGCCCTTGCCCCTTCGGTGGACCGCCTGCTGTCGGCGGCCTCTCTCCAGTGAGGTTCTGGCTGGTCAGTCCTTTTGCCTGAGCGTTCGAGGGGATGCCTCTGCGCCTTCGGCGGCCGACACCAGGGCCGGCTCTCTCCTGACGGTGACCAGTGTAG
>JANOJJ010000097.1:0-14818 GCA_031408155.1 Rubrivivax sp. | reverse complement strand
GTGGTGCATGGCTAGGCGCCGAAACGAACCGCCAATTTTACGGTGCGCGGGTTTGCACCGGAGCTTGCCGATTTTCAAGCGTCAGGGGCTCGGGCATCGACGCAACGCATCCAGCCGCGGTGTCGGCTGCCAACACCGGGCGCGCTCCTGCACCCACGGTCACCACCGTGGGCCGCCCGCCATGCAGCAGAGCGGCCCGGCCCACGTCAGCCAGCGTGTGGTCACTGCACAGCTCGTCTGGCCAGCCCGCCCGCGAGACCACGCAAACCGGCGTGTCATCGGACCAGCCTGCAGCAAGCAGGCGCCGGCCCAGGCGCGGCAATTGGCGGCCGGCCATGTAGAAGACCTCGGTGTCGGCGCTGCGGCTGCTGCGCAGTTCGCCTTCGCGCGTCATTGCGGTGCTCAGGCTCACGCTGCGGCCCTGTCCACGCCGCGTCAACGGGCGCTGGGTGCCGGCCGCCGCGGCCAGTGCCGCGGTCACACCGGGCACCACCTCGCTGGCAATCCCGGCAGCCTGCAGCGCAAGCAGTTCTTCTTCCAGTCGGGCGAACAGGCTGGGATCCCCGCCCTTGAGGCGCACGACCACGCCATGCTGCTGCGCCAGTTGCACCAGCAGGGTGTCGATCGCGGCCTGCGCCGTGGCGTGCTCGAAGCCGCGCTTGCCGACGTCGATCCACTGTGCCTTCGGGGCATAGACGCGCAACGCGGGGTCGGTCAGCGCATCGAACAACACAACCTCGGCGCTGGCCAGACGCTGCGCGCCGCGCACAGTGATGAGGTCGGCCGCACCCGGGCCGGCCCCGATGAAGATCACGTGGCCCATCGTCGATGCAGATTCAGGCCGTCACCGGCTGCGGTCGGCTGTGCAGGCCGCATTCTCGGGCATGGCCCTGTTCCCACCACCAACGGCCGGCGCGGAAGTCCTCGCCTGGGGCCACGGCGCGGGTACAGGGCTGGCAGCCGATGCTCGGGAAGCCGTGGTCGTGCAGCTCGTTGTACGGCACGTCATGCGCCTGAATGTAATGCCATACGTCGTGCAGGCTCCAGTCAGCCAGCGGGTAGTACTTGTCCCGGTCCTGGTTGTCGATCTCGTGGAACGGCACGTCAGCGCGGTGTTCCGATTGCTCGCGGCGCAATCCGGTGATCCAGGCCTCGTGGCCCGCCAGCAGGCGCTCCATCGGCTCGAGTTTGCGCAAGGCGCAGCAGGCCTTGCGCAGGTCGACGTGCTCGCGCATGGCCAACGCACCATGGTTGCGCACGAACTGAATGACGGACTGCGGACGAGGCCCGTAACGCTCGACCTGAATGCCATAGTGCGTTTCGATGCGCGAAATGAGCGTCGTGGTCTGGGCATGCAACGCGCCGGTGTCGAGCGTGGCCACCACGACGGGCAGGTGGTGGCGGGCGATCAGGTCGGTGATGACCATGCCTTCGACGCCCAGGCTGGTGGCCTGCACGATGCGGCCATGGTGCGCCTGCGCCGCCTCGCGCAGCAAGGCCAGGGCGTGCGCCACACGCTGTTCGTAGCCCGGGGTCTTGAGCGCATGCTGGTCGACGGCGGAGGCCGTCGTCGTCGTCAAGGCAGTGCCCGCAGCCTGGTGATTGACCCGCGGCGGCGGATCGACCAGCTCACGTTGGTAGTGCCCGTTGAAGAAGCGCAAGGCGCGTCGTGCGCTGTCGAGCTTCTGGTCGGCGCGCAATTGCACGCTCGAAAACCCGGTGCGCTGCAGCAGCGGCAGCATGTCGACCAGTACGTCGCCGCTGGCACGCAAGTCGCCCTCGAAGCGATGGCGTCCGCGCAGCAGCCGCGCCTGTGAATAGGCCCGGCCGTCGGTCCACTTCGGAAACTGCAGCACCAGCAGCGCCAGGCGCGGCAGGTCGGCCACCACCGTGGATACGTCGATGCTGTTGGGCATCAGCACGCCGATGGGCAGCTCGGCCGGCCAGTGATCGCGCACGGCGTGCCACTGTTCGAGCGACAGCAATGCATGCGCGCGCGGCGCTGCGTGCGTCGGTGGGCCGTCTCCGCCGGCCTGCAGTTGCCAGCGGCTGTCATGTACCGGGATGAAGTTCATGCTGATGCTCACTCGGCGTGGGCGGTGGCGGTGGCACGTCGCACGGCGTCGGCGGCGATGCGGAAGGGCTGCGGGCCGAGGCGGCGCGCGGTATCGATGAACCGTTCGTGGCCCTGACGATGCAGGCGATAGACCTCGATCAGCGCATCGACGACGTCGGGCACTTCGTCGCTGGCGAACGAGGGCCCGATCACCTTGCCCGCCACGGCGGGCCCGCTGAGCGTCGATCCGTCGGAGCCGGCCACGGTGACCTGGTACCACTCGCTGCCGTCCTTGTCGACGCCGAGGATGCCGATATGCCCGCTGTGGTGGTGCCCGCAGGAGTTGATGCAGCCGCTGATGTGCAGGTCGATGTCGCCGATGTCGTACAGCCGGTCCAGATCGTCGAAGCGTTCGTTCAAGGCCGCGGCGATTGGCAGCGAGCGCGCATTGGCCAGTGCACACAGGTCGCCGCCGGGGCAGGCGATCATGTCAGTCAGCAAGCCAATGTTGGGTGTGGCAAAGCCGCCGGCCTTGGCTGCTTGCCACAGGGCGCGAAGTTCGGCCTCGTGAACCCAGGGCAATAGCAGGTTCTGGTCGTGCGTGACACGCAATTCGCCGCGGCTGAAATGCTCGGCCAGTGCCGCAGCGCCTTCCATCTGCAAGGCGGTCACGTCGCCCGGCGGCAGGCCGGCGCGCTTGAGCGACAAGGTCACGGCCCGATAGCCAGGCACCTTGTGCGCATGCACGTTTCGCTCCTGCCAGCGGCGGTAGGCTGGCGGTGCGTCGACATCGCTTGACGCGGTGAATCCCGCTGCGAGCACCGGCGGCGTGCCGAAATGGCTGGCCACGCGGTCGAGTTCGGCTTGCGGGATCAGGTGTACATCAGCCTGCCCGTCGTCGCTCAGCAGCGCTGCAAACTCGGCATTGACCTCGTCGACGAAGCGCTGGCCCTGGGACTTGACCAGGATTTTGATGCGGGCCTTGTAGAGGTTGTCACGCCGGCCATGCAGGTTGTACACACGCACGATGGCCTCGATGTAGAGCAGGATCTGCTGCCAGGGCACGAAGTCGCTCAGCAGCGTGCCGACGAGCGGCGTGCGGCCCATGCCACCACCCACCCAGACGCGAAAACCCACCGTGCCGTCGACGCTGCGCCACAGTTGCAGACCGATGTCGTGCCAAGCCGTTGCGGCGCGGTCTTCACGCGCGCCGAAGATGGCGATCTTGAACTTGCGCGGCAGGAAGGCGAACTCGGGGTGCAGCGTACTCCACTGGCGCAGGATCTCGGCGTAAGGCCTCGGGTCGACGTCTTCGTCGGGGGCAATGCCGGCCAGCGCGTCGGTGGTGATGTTGCGGATGCAGTTGCCGCTGGTCTGGATGCCGTGCATGTCGACTTCAGCCAGCAGGTCCATCACGTCGGCCGACTCGTCCAGCGGTATCCAGTTGAACTGCAGGTTCTGGCGTGTGCTGAAATGGCCAAAGCCGCCGCGCTCGGTGGCCAGGCCGACGTCGCGATGGTCGTGTTCCCGTGCAAGGCGGGCCAGGGCACGCAGCTGGCGGGCCGACAGCTCGCCATAAGGAATGGCCACCCGCAACATCGGCGCATGGCGTTGCACATACCAGCCGTTCTGCAAACGCCAGGGGCGAAACTCGTCATCCGACAGCTCACCTGACAGGTTGCGCTGGAGTTGGTCGCGATACTGCGCGGCGCGCGAGCGGACGAATTGACGATCGAAGGCGGTGTATTGGTACATGGAGCGACGATGCTGCTGGATCGCCGCGGACTCTAGAGAGCAGCCGTGGCGCCGTGAACTACAGTTTCGTGAGTTGGATATTCCTGGCTGGCATATGAAAAGCGACAACAGGCTGCGACGGCGACACTGGATCGGTGCGGCCGTGCTGGCCGGCCTGCTGGCGGGATGCACGAGCGCGCCAGTGCCGCCGCGCGTGACGGTGGTGGTGCCGCTGCCGGAGCCGCCCAAACCGCCGCCGGTGCCACCGCGCATCGGCCTCGCTCTGGGTGGCGGAGCGGCACGCGGTTTTGCGCACATCGGGGTCATCCAGGTACTGGAAGAGGCCGGCATTCGGCCCGACCTGGTGGTCGGCACCTCAGCCGGCAGCCTGGTCGCCGCGCTGTACGCGTCGGGCCTGGGCGGCGTGGAGATGGGCAATCTGGCACGCCAGATGGACGAGAGCGCACTCACCGACTGGGCCTTTCCCGGACGCGGGCTGATTCGCGGCGAGGCGCTGGCGCGCTTCGTGCGGGAGCACACCGGCGGCCGCGCCATCGAGCAGATGGGGCTGCCGCTGGGCATCGTGGCCACCGACCTCGACAGCGGCGAGCCGATCCTGTTTCGCGTTGGCGACACCGGCTCGGCGGTGCGTGCGTCGAGCGCCGTGCCGGCGGTTTTTCAGCCGGTGCGCATCAGCGGGCGCGAATACGTGGACGGCGGCCTGGTGTCGCCGGTACCGGTGCGTTTTGCGCGGCAGATGGGCGCCACCCTGGTGTTGGCAGTCGACATCTCGCAAGCACCTGAAGGCGGTCCGACGGGTGACCCTTTCAAGATGCTGCTTCAGACCTTCGCCATCATGGGCAAGAGCATCAACCGGCTCGAATTGCGAGACGCCGACCTGGTGCTGCGGCCGGCGCTGGCCGGTATGGCGGGTTCGGACTTCCGGTCACGCGAGCGCGCGGTGGCCGCCGGGCGCGCGGTGGCGCAACAACAGCTTGCGGCACTGCTCCGCCGCATCGCCGAGCTGACTCGCTGACCCCGTTTCTGGGCAGCACACATAAAAAACGGCCTGGTGTCACCACCAGGCCGTAAAGGTACCGTGAACAGGTTCAGAGGGTACCGAGGAGACAACCTTTGACAAATCCGCTGGCGCGGGCGCCAGCGCTTCAGCGTAGGTGACTCGCGTTCAGTTTCGCAGGTCCGGGCTATCAGGCGATTTTCTTGACCTTGGCGACGGCGTTCTGCGAGGCCTTGACAGCGGACGTCGTCATGGCTTGGAAGTTAGACTCGGCGACTTCGGCAGCCTGCTTGGC
Source organism: Rubrivivax sp. (assembly GCA_031408155.1). Classification (GTDB taxonomy): domain Bacteria; phylum Pseudomonadota; class Gammaproteobacteria; order Burkholderiales; family Burkholderiaceae_C; genus Rubrivivax. The sequence goes on along the minus strand of JANOJJ010000097.1, from coordinate 9,715 downwards.
AGCCTTGTTGACGCTTTCATAGGCATTGTTCGCGGCGGCGACGGCCGACTTCACCAGGGCGACGGCGTTTTCGGTGCCGGCCGGGGCGCTCTTGGCAGCGGTATCGACAGCGGCCAGAACCTTCTTCTGCGCGTCGGCCATCGTGGCTTCAGCGGCCTTGGTCACTTCGGCGGTGGTGCCGGCGAAGATTTCGTACAGGTGGCGGCTATAGGCAGCGGCCTTCTCGGCGCTGGGCTGCAGCAGGCTGGCTTGCAGAGCCAGCAGTTCCTGCGCGTCCTTGACCGACAGCGCGGCCTTGGTCGATTCGGCGACTTCGCCGAGTGCGGACTTTGCGACTTGCAGGTTCAGCTCGACCAGCTTCTCGACGCCTTCGAAGGCCTTGTTGGTCAGACCGAACAGGGTTTCGACGTTGGCTTTCTGGGCGGCCATCATTTGTTCAGGGGTGAAGGACATGGATATCTCCAGTTGAGGTTACGAACGAAGGGGTCGGGGACTGTGTCTGCGGCGCTTCAATTTGTTTGCTGCGCTGCAACATGGGCTGAAGTATAGGGGTCTCCCGAGCCTTTGCAAGCGGAAATTGCTGCAACGCAACAAAGTAGAGATGACTTTCTAGAATGCGCCCGATGCAGGCCTTCCATGCCGACCAGTTCGTGCTTGCGCTGCCGCCGGGACACAGCTTTCCGATCAGCAAGTACCGCCTGCTGCGCGACGCGGTCGAGCTCAGCATGCCCGCCATCCGGGTGATGCCGGCCATCGCGGCGACCGATGGCGAGCTGGCGCTGGCACATGATTCGTCGTGGATCAGTGCGGTGCTCGACGGCACCACCAGCGCGGCGCAGCAGCGCGAGATCGGCTTGCCCTGGTCGCCGGCGTTGGTGGAGCGCTCACGACACTCGGTCGGAGCGACCATCTGCGCTGCGCGTGCCGCGCTGTTCGACGGTGAGGGCGTGGCCGCCAACCTGGCCGGCGGCACCCACCACGCGTATGCGCACAAGGGCTCGGGATACTGCGTTTTCAACGACGTAGCCGTGGCGGCGCGGTTGATGCAGGCCGAGATGCACCGCCGCCGGCGCCAGTTGCTGCGCGTGTGGGTGATCGATCTCGACGTGCACCAGGGCAACGGCACGGCTGCGATCTTCGCCGACGATCCAACGGTGTTCACGCTGTCGCTGCACGGCGAGAAGAATTTTCCCTTCCGCAAGGAAGCCAGCGACCTCGACGTCGACTTGCCTGATGGCTGCGGCGACGCCGCCTACTTGGAGGCGCTGGACACCGCGCTCGACGAAGCCTGGCGCCGACAGGCTGAGCATCCGCCCGAGCTCGCGTTCTATCTGGCGGGCGCCGACCCGCACGAAGACGATCGACTGGGCAGGCTCAAGCTAAGCACCGAAGGTCTCGCCGAGCGCGATCGCCGCGTGTTCGCCCGCCTGCACGAGCTGCGCATCCCGGTTTCCGTGTCGATGGCCGGGGGCTACAACCGCGACGTCCAGACCACGGTGAGGATCCACCGCTGCACGCTGCAGCAAGCGCTGCAGCACTGGCAGGCCTGGGCGGCTGTGGCCTGACGCAAAGGGGTCTGGGGCACCTGAGCGCAACCGGCCTTCATCGCGTTCCAATGCGTGGTCGCGGACGAATTGCAGCTGCGGCCGAGCCCGATGCTCGTCTGCGACAGGTCGCTCGACCTGCCGACCCGATGGCGGTCGAGCACACCTTGATCACCGAACGCGAGCCGGTGTCAGGCTTCGCCCGGTTCGACGAGTAGGCGGCCCGACAGCGACTGCGCACACCGCGCTGCCTAGAATCGCGCCCTTCGGCGCAGTCAACGCGAGACGCGCCGGTTGTTCCCAGGCCAGCGTGAAATCGAGGAGACCATCTTGCACCGGACGATTGGCAGGTTGCGTGCGTGGGCTGCGCTGGTGTTGCTCGCTGTTTCGCCGGCGCTGAGGGCGGCCGGCGACGGCACCTTCGCCGGCCCGCGCATCGGGCCGGTGCCGATCGAGTTCGTGCTGTTCGCACTGGTGCTGCTGGGCGTGGCGATGCTCCATCACTACACGCTGCGCATCGCGCTCGGCGGCGCGGTGATCATCTCGCTCTACAAGATCCTGGCCTCGCCCTTCAATACCGGTGCCGGCGTCGGCGGTTTCGTGGTCCACCTCGGGCACGAGTGGGTGATCCTCGTCAATCTCTTGCTGCTGCTGCTGGGCTTTGCACTGTTGGCCGACCTGTTCGACAAGAGCGCGGTACCTGCCGTGCTGCCGCGCTTTCTGCCCGACGACTGGAAGGGCTGCTTCGTGCTGCTGGCGCTGGTGTTCGTGCTGTCGGGCTTTCTCGACAACATTGCCGCCGCGATGATCGGCGGCGCAATGGCCAACACCGTGTTTCGCGGCAAGGTGCACATCGGCTACCTGGCCGCCATCGTCGCCGCGTCCAACGCAGGCGGCGCCGGCAGCGTGATCGGCGACACCACGACCACGATGATGTGGATCGCCGGTATCCCGCCGACCGAAGTGCTCGAAGCCTACATCGCGTCCGGTGTTGCCTTGTTCATCTTCGGCATTCCGGCGGCGATCCAGCAGCAGGCGTATTCGCCAATTCAGAAGGACGCCGACGCCAGGATCCAGATCGACTGGATGCGCGTGGGCATCGTCGCCTTCATCCTGCTGGCGGCCATAGCAGTCAACATCGTGGTCAACACGCGCTTCAATGCAGTGTCGGACCGGTTCCCCTTCCTCGGTGCTGCGGTGTGGGTCGCGATTGTGTTGACCGCGACGCTGCGGCAACCCACCTGGTCGCTGTTGCCGGGTGCCGCCAAGGGCTCGATCTTCCTGCTGTCGCTGGTGCTGTGTGCGTCGATGATGCCGGTCGACCAACTGCCGACGGCGTCGTGGCAGTCCGCACTCGGCCTGGGCTTCGTATCAGCCGTGTTCGACAACATCCCGCTCACTGCGCTGGCCATCAAGCAGGGTGGCTATGACTGGGGCTTCCTGGCGTATGCGGTCGGCTTCGGCGGGTCGATGATCTGGTTCGGCTCGTCGGCTGGCGTCGCCTTGTCGAACATGTACCCGCAGGCGCGCTCGGTCGGCCAGTGGCTGCGCCATGGTTGGCACATCGCGGTGGCCTACGTGGTGGGCTTCTTCGTGATGTTGGCGCTGATCGGTTTCAATCCCGGCGCAACCCCGCGTGGAGCAGCCACGCCGGGTGCCGCGGCGGCATCGGCGGCGACTCGTTGAGGACACCCGAATGGACAAACCCGCCGTACTGGTAGCGCGCGCGATCTTCCCCGAGGTAGTGGAACGTCTGCGCCTGCACTTCGAGGTCGCGGACAATCCAAGCGACGTGATCCACAGCAAGACCGGGTTGATCCAGCGTCTGCACGGCAAGCAAGGAGCGCTGACCACCGGCAGTGAACGCATCGACGCCGAGGTGCTGGACGCCAACCCGCAGTTGCTCGCAGTGTGCAACATGGCGGTGGGCTATAACAACTTCGACCTGCCGGCCTGCAGCGCGCGCGGCGTGCTGGCCACCAACACGCCCGACGTGCTGACCGAGACCACGGCCGACTTCGCCTTCGCGCTGATGATGGCCACTGCGCGCCGCATCACCGAAAGCGAGCATTTCCTGCGCCGCGGCGAGTGGACGCGCTGGTCGTACGACATGTTCATCGGCGGCGACGTGCACGGCGCCCGGCTGGGCATCCTGGGCATGGGCCGAATCGGCCAGGCCATTGCGCGGCGCGGCGCGCTCGGCTTCGGCATGCAGGTCCTGTATCACAACCGCAGCCGGCTGCCGGCTGAGCACGAAGCACCGATCGGCGCTCGCTACGTCGACAAGGCCACGCTGCTGCGCGAGACCGACCACCTGGTGCTCGTGCTGCCCTACAGCGCCGCCAGCCACCACGCCATCGGCACCGCCGAACTGGCGTTGATGAAGCCTTCGGCGACGCTGACCAACGTGGCGCGCGGCGGCATCGTCGACGACGCAGCCTTGGCCGCCGCATTGAAGGCCCGCCGCATCGCCGCGGCCGGCCTGGACGTGTTCGAGGGCGAGCCGATCGTCCACCCCGACCTGCTGGCGCTGCCCAACGTCGTGCTCACGCCGCACATCGCCAGCGCCAGCCAGGCCACGCGGCTGGCGATGGCCAACCTGGCGGCCGACAACCTGATCGCTGCGCTGGGCCGCGGCCCGCACGCCGGTCGGCCGCCGTCACTGCTGAACCCCGAACTGCTGGCCGCGCGCTGAACTACGCAGCCGCCGGGCGCGACGCGCCGCCGGCCAACCAGAGCCAGGCACCGCTGACCACCAGCACGGCAGTGGCCAGCGCACTGCCCAATCCCACCGCGTCGGCACCGGCGGGCATCCAGGGCCCGGCCAGGCGCACCAGCAGCGGCCCGGCAATCTGTCCTGCGGCAAAGGCGCTGGTCATGCGCGCCAGCAGCGGCGTGGGGGCCCCGGGTTCGAGTTCGCGCGCCAACTGCAGGCCAGCCATGGTGGTGACCATGAAGGTGCCGCCCACCAACACGGCCGCCAGCGCCAGCGCCGCCGGCATGCGGCTCAGCAAGGGCAAGGCGGTACCCACCGCCATCACGCACTGCGCGGCCGCCCACACGCGCCGCCGCGGCCAGTGCGACCACCAGTGCGTCGCCGCCGCCACCGACAGCACAGCCGCCAGCCCGAACAGCGGCCAGGCCAGGCCAAAGACCAGCGGGTCGTCGACCTGCTGGCGTGCCATGGCCGGCAGAAAGGTGGCCGGCACGATGTAGCCGAAGCCGAAGCTGCCGTAGCACCACACCAGCGCATGGTGGCGCCTTGGTGCGGTGCCGATGGCGGCGGTCGCGCTGTCGGGCGGGGGGCCATCGCGCTGGCCGCGCAACAGCCACGCGACCAGGGCCGAGCCCGCTGCCGCCAGCACGGCCAGTTCGATCCACAGCGTTCGTGACGGTTGCGTGCCGCCGACCCAGGTCAACAGCCCGGCCGCGGTGATGCCGACGCCGACGCCAGTGTAGATCCAGCCACCGCGGCGGGCGGCGTCGCGCGCAGCCAGTTCGCGCAGGCACCAGCTGCTGGCGCCGACCAGCACCCAGGCGCTGCACACGCCGGCGCCGCCGCGCAGCAGCCAGCCCAGCACCGGCGGTGCAGCCCAGGCTGACATCAGCGTCAACAGCACGACGCCGGCCAGCGCCGCGCGCAGCAGGGCCAGCGGCCGGTGCGCCTGTCGCGACGCGCTCAGGGCACCAAGCAGGTAGCCGATGTAGTTGGCCGCTGCCAGCTCGGCCGCGCCAGCTGCGTCGATCAGGCCATCGCGCATCATCAAAGGCATCAAGGGCGTGAAGGCGAAACGGCCGATGCCCATGGCCACCGCCAGTGCCAGCAGGCCGGCGATCCAGATCGAAGCCCCGGGTTGGCTGGCGTGTCTTGTCGACGTCATGCCCTGGATTGAACCGCAGTTGACGGCCACGGGTCGGCTGCCAGCGTGCAACTGCGCCTGAGACAATGCCCCGATGGCCGACTGGACCCCCGTGCTGGCGCTGATTCTGGCGGCCGTCAACGTACTGTTGCTGCTGTGGCTGATGATCCGCAAGGCGGACGACCGCGGCTGGCGTGAAGTGGCCGACCAACTGCGCCGCGACAGTCGCAGCGACAGCCAGGGCCTGGAGCGCGAGCTGCGTGACGAACTCGGTCGCCTGGGCAGCGCCAGCCGGCAGGACCTGGCCGCCTTTCAGTCGATGCTGCTGACGCAGTCGGGTGACGTGGCGCGCACCCAGAACGAGCAGATCGATTCATTGCGCGGCCAGTTGACCATCACGCAGCAAGCCGTGAGCGGCGCGTTGACACAAGCCACCCAGGCCCTGGCCGCCCAGACGCAGGCCGCGCGCGAGGCACAGGACGCCGCGTTGCGCCGCTTCGGTGAAACGCTGGGCGAGCAGTTGCGCGTGCTGGCCGAAAGCAATGAGCGCCGCCTGGTCGAGATGCGCAACTCGGTCGAGGCGCGACTGGCCACGCTGCAGGAAGGCAACGAACGCAAGCTCGAGCAGATGCGCGCCACCGTCGACGAGAAGCTTCAGGCCACGCTCGAGCATCGCTTGGGCGAGAGCTTCAAGCAGGTGGCCGACCGGCTGGAGCAGGTGCACAGGGGCCTGGGCGAGATGCAGACGCAGGCGCGAGACGTGGGCTCGCTCAGCCGTGTGCTAACCGGTGTCAAGACGCGCGGCGTGTTCGGCGAGGTGCAACTGGCTGCGCTGATCGAGCAGGTCTTCACCAGCGAACAGTTCGCCACCAACGTGGCCACCGTACCGGGCAGCGGCGAGCGCGTCGAGTTTGCCTTGCGGCTGCCGGGGCAAAAGGCCGACGGCTCGCCGCTGTGGCTGCCGATCGACGCCAAGTTTCCGCGTGAAGACTACGAACGGTTGCTCGACGCCCACGAGCGCGCCGACACGCCGGCGGTGGAGCTGGCGGCCAAGGCGATCGAGGCGCGAATGCGGTTGGAGGCGCGCAGCATCCGTGACAAGTACGTCGCGCCACCACACACCACCGACTTTGCGCTGCTGTTCGTGCCCAGCGAGGGGCTGTACGCCGAGGTGCTGCGCAGGCCTGGCCTGACCGAGGCGCTGCAACGCGAGTTCAAGGTCATCGTCGCCGGACCGACCACCCTGCTGGCCATGCTCAATAGCCTGCAGATGGGCTTTCGCACATTGGCGCTGGAAAAGCGATCGGCCGAGGTGTGGGAGGTGCTGGGCGCGGTGAAGACCGAATTCGGCAAGTTCGGCGACATGCTGGCCAAGACGCGCAAGAAGCTCGAAGAGGCCACCAACACGATCGACGCTGCACAGACGCGCAGCAACGTGATGACACGCGCCTTGAAGTCGGTGCAGTCGCTGCCCGAACACCGCACGCTGGAACTGCTGCCACCCGCGGCAGCCGACGAAGTGGACGCCACGGGTGGCTGAGCAGCGCCGGTTGGTGCTGACCGGGATGGCCATGTCGCGCGTGCTGCCGGCCTTGATCGTCGGCCAGCTCGGCTTGCATGCGGCGATGGCGGGCTTGCGCATGGCCACGCCGCTGCAGGCACTTCGGCTGGGCGCCAGCGCCTGGACGGTGGGCGTGTTGCTGGCCTTGTTCGCTGCGGCACCGGTGTTGCTGGCGCTGCACTCGGGGCGCCTGGCCGACCGCCTGGGTTACCACCGGCCGGTCCGCATCGCGGCTGGGCTGGCCGTGGCCGGCATGGGCTGCGCGGTGGCTTCGGTCTGGCTCACGGGCGGGTGGACGCTGGCGGCCTCCTCGGCCATGAACGGGGTTTCAGCGCCAGCACGATCGGATTCATCCTCGGCACTTTCACGTTGTCCGTGACCGGCGTGCGCCTGCTGGTGCCGGTGCTGGCGCACCGTATCAACGAGGTCAAGGTGTTGTGCGGCGCGATGCTCGGCAGCGCCGCCGTGTTCATGCTCTATCCGCTGGCCGGCACGCCATGGCTGATGGGCGGCTGTGCGGTGCTGCTGGGGCTGACGCTGGGCGTTGCGCAACCGCTGATCATGACCACGTTGCACCACCTGACGCCCGACCGGCGGCACGGTGAGTCGCTGGCCTTGCGCTCGATGGCGATCAATGCGTCCAGCACCTTGATGCCGCTCGTCTTCGGTGCCCTGGGTACCGCCGTGGGTGCTGCCGTGCTGTTCTGGAGCGTCGGTCTGGCGGTCGGCAGCGGCTCGTGGCAGGCGCGCCGCTTGTCCACCGTCAGAACCTGAGCGCAGGCGCCGAAGCGGCCTCGTCAGCGGGCGGCGGCGCGTCCACTCGCGCCGGAGCTGCGGCCGCGGGCGGCGCCGCAGCGCGCGACGGTGCGGACTCTCGGGCGATCAACGGCGTCACCGTCGGTGGCTGCCAGCCACGCGGCAGGCGCGATTCGCGCGGGTAGCCGGCGGCATCGAGGTAGGTCGCCCAGTCGGTGGGGTTGAAGCCGCGCAGGGGTTGCACGCCGATCGTCAGCGACGGGATCGTTCGCCCGCCTGACAGGCGTGACAGCGCGGCCGTGTCTTCTTCGGTAGTGATGCTGCGCTCGGTGTAGGGCACACCGCGCTGCTGCAGCAATTGGCGGCCGTTGTCGCACGGCGCGCAGTTGGCGCCGGCGTAGAGCGTCACCGGGTAGCGGCTGGCGATCTGTCGCAACTCGAAGGGCAGGGCGCCATCATTGGCCGCGGGCGCTGAAGCGGCCGCTGCACCACGACGCAGTGACGTGACCTTGCCCGGTTCGGCCAGCGGCGGCCGGTCGGTGTAGGAGATGCTGCCGTCGGGGGCAACGACCTTGTACTGCGCCAAGGCCGAGCCCGCCAGGCTGGCGACCGCGCAGGCGATCAGCAAACGCCGAGGATTCATGATGCAAAGGCGACCATCGAGAAGCGTCGATTATGTTGCCGTCTGCGCCTGCGTGGGTGTCCCGCAGCCGGCGCTCGCCTCGGCAGCTTGCAAGGTGTTGACCAGCAGCATGGCGCGCGTCATGGGCCCCACGCCTCCCGGCACCGGGGTGATCCAGCCGGCCACGGCCTGCACAGCCGCAAAGTCGACGTCGCCGCAGAGCTTGCCGGCTTCATTGCGGTTCATGCCCACATCGATCACCACCGCACCGGGCTTGACCATGTCGGCCGTAATCGTGCAACGCTTGCCGACCGCGGCCACCAGGATGTCGGCTTGGCGCGTGAAGACGCCCAGGTCCGGCGTTGCGCTATGGCACACCGTGACCGTGGCATGGGCCTGCAGCAGCAACAGGGCCATCGGCTTGCCGACGATGTTGCTGCGACCGACCACCACCGCATGCTTGCCGCGCGGGTCGACCCCCGCGGCCTGCAGCATGCGCATGCAGCCGTAAGGCGTGCAGGGCCTGAATCCATGCTGTCCGACCATCAGCGCACCCGCCGAAGCGACATGAAAACCGTCGACGTCCTTGGCCGGTGAAATGGTGGCGATGACCTTGTTGGCATCGATGTGTGGAGGCAGCGGCAGTTGCACCAGGATCCCGTGCACGCAGGGGTCGGCATTGAGTTGGCGGATGCGTTCGAGCAGCGCCTCTTCGCTCAGCGTGGCCGGCAGCCGATCGAGGATGGAGCGCAGGCCCACGCCTTCGCAGTCAGCCACCTTGTGCTTGACGTAGACCTGCGAGGCCTGGATTTCGCGGACCAGGATCACCGCCAGTGCAGGCTCCAAGCCGCGCGCCTGCAAGGCCTGCACACGCGCGGCGACTTCGGCGCGGACTTGCTGCGCCAGGGCGTTGCCGTCGATCAATCGTGCTGTCATATGGAAGCTGCAAAACAAAGGCCGCTGCTCGAGCGGCCTTGGCGTCCGCTGTGCAGGCTCAAGCCTTGGCCGGCGCGCCGAGCGCGATCTTCAGCAGGTCGGCCACCGTGTTGGCGTTGAGCTTCTCCATGATGTTGGCGCGGTGCGCCTCCACCGTCTTGATGCTGATGCCCAGGTCGTCGGCGATCTGCTTGTTCAGCCGGCCGGCGACGATGCGTTCGAGCACCTGCGCCTCACGCGTGGTCAGGCGCGACAGCAGGGCGTCGCGGCTGGCCTGCTCCTGGTGGTGGCTGAAGGCGTTGCGCGCCTGATCGAGCATGCGCTCCACGAGGCCGAGCAGTTCTTCTTCCTTGAACGGCTTTTCGATGAAGTCCATCGCGCCCTTCTTCATCGTCGACACGGCCATCGGCACGTCGCCATGGCCGGTGATGAAGAC
>JANOJJ010000059.1:0-7075 GCA_031408155.1 Rubrivivax sp. | reverse complement strand
CGAAGCGCGCAGCCTTGATGCTGCTCTTGATGTCGAGGCAGCCGGCCAGCACCAGCGGGTTGTTGGCGACGATGCCCACCGTGCGGCCCTCCATGCGCGCCATGCCGACGACGATGTTGCGCGCATAGTCGGGCTGAATCTCGAAGAAGTCGCCGTCGTCGACCACCTTCAGGATCAGCTCCTTGATGTCGTAGGCCTTGTTCGGGTTGTCGGGCACCAGCGTGTCGAGCGAATGGTCGAGCCGCCCGGCCGGGTCGCCGCTGGGGCGAAACGGCGGGCCTTCGCGGTTGTTCAGCGGCAGGTAGTTGTAGAAGCGGCGCAGCATCAGGATCGCCTCGACGTCGTTCTCGAAGGCTAGGTCGGCGACGCCGCTCTTGCCCGTATGCGTGACCGCGCCGCCGAGCTCCTCGGCTGTCACCTCCTCGTGCGTCACCGTCTTGACCACCTCGGGGCCGGTGACGAACATGTAGCTTGAGTCCTTGACCATGAAGATGAAGTCGGTCATGGCCGGTGAATACACCGCGCCACCGGCGCAGGGGCCCATGATCAGGCTGATCTGCGGCACCACGCCGCTGGCCATCACGTTGCGCTGAAAGACGTCGGCATAACCGCCCAGTGAGGCGACACCCTCCTGGATCCGTGCGCCGCCCGAGTCGTTGAGTCCGATCACCGGGGCACCGACGTTCATCGCCTGGTCCATCACCTTGCAGATCTTCTCGGCATGGGCTTCGCTCAAGGCGCCGCCGAAGACGGTGAAGTCCTGGCTGAAGACGAACACCAGGCGGCCGTTGATCGTGCCGTAGCCGGTGACCACGCCGTCGCCCGGGATCTTGTTGTCGCCCATGCCGAAGTCGGCGCAGCGGTGCTCGACGAACATGTCCCATTCTTCGAAGCTGCCTTCGTCGAGCAGCAGCTCCAGCCGCTCGCGTGCAGTGAGCTTGCCTTTGGCGTGCTGGGCGGCAATGCGCCTTTCGCCGCCGCCCAGGCGTGCCGCGCGGCGCTTGTTCTCGAGCTGTTCGATGATGTCGTGCATGGGTTTGCTTCCTCGGTCAATGCATCAGGTCGAGCAATCGGCGCGCCGCCACCGAGGCCGCCACGCGGCCCGCTCGTACGTCGTCGGTCAGGCCGGGCAGCGACTGGCGCACCCCGGGATGGGACTTGAATCGCTGGCGCAGGCCGGCTTCGATGTGCTCCCACATCCAGGCCTGGTCCTGCCGGTGCCGGCGCGCGGCCAGCCGGCCGTTGGCGGTCTGCAGTTGGCGGAAGGTCGACACCGCGGACCAGAAGGCGTCGAGCCCCTGGCCCTCGAGCGCGCTGACCTGCAGCACCTGCGGGTGCCACACGCTGTCGTCATGCTGGACGTGCTCAGGGTTGCCGTGCAGGCCGAACAAGCGCAGCGCGCTCGTGATCTGCGAGCGTGCCCGCGTGGCCGCCGCAGCGTCGAGGTCGGCCTTGTTGATCAGCACCAGGTCGGCCAGCTCCATCACACCCTTCTTGATGGCCTGCAGATCGTCACCCGCGTTGGGCAACTGCAGCAGCGCGAACAGGTCGGTCATGCCCGACACCGCGGTCTCGCTCTGGCCCACGCCCACGGTCTCGACGATCACCACGTCATGGCCGGCGGCTTCGCAGACCAGCATCGATTCCCGCGTCCGCTCGGCCACACCGCCCAGCGTGCCGCTGCTGGGGCTGGGGCGGATGTAGGCGCTGTCGCGCACCGACAGCAGCTCCATGCGCGTCTTGTCACCGAGGATCGAACCGCCCGACACGGTCGACGAGGGGTCGACCGCGAGCACCGCCACCCGCTGGCCGCGTTCGATCAGAAACAGACCAAGGGCTTCGATGAAGGTGCTCTTGCCTACCCCCGGTACACCGCTGATGCCCAGGCGGAACGAGCGGCCGCTATGCGGCAGCAGCGCGTTGAGCAACTCGTCGGCAAGCAGGCGGTGGTCGGCACGCGTCGATTCGAGCAGCGTGATCGCCTTGGCCATGGCGCGGCGCTGGGACGGCCCGGGCTTGCCGACGATGGCGTCGAACAGCAACCCGGTCGCCTGCGGCAGCGTCGCGCTCACGGCACCACCGCGCGCGGGTCGGCCAGCGGATCGAAGCGACTCAGGCCCTTGATCGCAGCGGGCGTGCGCCACGCCGGCGGTGACTCGAGCGTGGCCCAGTATTCGTCGATGCCGAAGATCACGCCGTCGTCGACGCGGCAGATCGAACTGGCGAAGTAGCTCTGCGGCGGCTGGTCGACGCGCAGCAGCGACAGCACGCGGCCGTCTTCCAGCCGCTCGAGCTCGAGCAGATGGATCGTCCAGCCCTCGGGGTACAGCGCCTGCACGGCGATGAAGGCGTCAGCACCATCGAAGCGCTCGCCGCTGGTCCACCACGTGGCCTGCAGGTCGGGACGCAGCAAGGCCCGCGCCGCCGGCCAGTCGCGCGCCTGGAGCGCAGCCCACAGCGCACGCACCGCACGCACACTGGGCCATTGCGGCAGGCGCACGTAGTCGATGTCCCACTCGCCTTCGCCGGTGGCCACGAAGCCGTGGCGCAGATAGAAGCGGTTGGCGTCGCTGCCTTTGAGCGCGCACAGTTCGACCGGCACTTGCTGGCGGTCGGCGCAGGCGCAGACCCAGACCAGCACGTCGTGGCCGATGCCGTGCTGCTGCAGCGGCGGGTCGATGTACAGGTGGTCGAGTCGCAGCACGTGCGACAGCGCCTTGAGCACGATGAAGCCGGCGCGCCGACCGTCGACCATGATGTGCTGCGTGTGCGACGGGTCGAATCCGGCCGCGAGTCGTTCGCGTGCCCGTTGTTCGTCGTAGCGACCCAGGCGCTCCAGGCTCTGCCGCATCGCGCGCAGGCGCAATCCGAGCAGGGCCTCGAAGTCGCCCGGGTCCGCACTTTGCAGCACGAACGCGGTGGGCGCCGGCGTATTCACCCCTGGGCCGTGCGGATGTGGTCGAGCACGTCCTTCGCGCTCGCCGGGATCGGCGTGCCCGGGCCGTAGATGCCCTTGACGCCAGCCTGGAGCAGGAAGTCGTAGTCCTGCGCCGGCACCACGCCGCCGACGAAAACGATGATGTCGTCGGCGCCTTGCTTCTTCAGCTCGGCCAGGATCGCCGGCACCAGCGTCTTGTGGCCTGCCGCCAGCGTGCTGATGCCCACCGCGTGCACGTCGTTCTCGATCGCCTGGCGCGCGCATTCTTCGGCGGTCTGGAACAGCGGACCGATATCGACGTCGAAGCCGAGGTCGGCAAAGGCGGTGGCCACCACCTTGGCGCCGCGGTCGTGGCCGTCCTGGCCGAGCTTGGCGTTCATCACGCGCGGCCTTCGCCCCTGCTCCTCGCCGAAGGCGGCGATCTCGGCCTTCAACTGGTCCCAACCCTCGGCGCTGTCGTAGGCGGCTGCGTACACACCGGTCACCTTCTGGATGTCGGCTCGGTGGCGACCGTACACCTTTTCCAGCGCGTCGCTGACCTCGCCCACCGTGGCGCGCGCACGGATGGCGTCGATGCTCAGCGCCAGCAGGTTGCCTTGTCCGCTCCGGGCGGCGGCCGTCAGCGCGTCCAGCGTCGCCACCACCTTGGCGCCATCGCGCGTGGCCCTGATCTGCGCCAGCCGGGTGATCTGGGCGTTGCGCACGGCCACGTTGTCGACCTCTCGGATCTCGACCGCGTCCTGCGTCTGCAGTTTGTACTTGTTGACACCGACGATCACGTCGCGGCCAGAGTCGATGCGGGCCTGCTTCTCGGCCGCGCTGGCCTCGATCTTGAGCTTGGCCCAGCCCGAATCCACCGCCTTGGTCATGCCGCCCATGGCCTCGACCTCTTCGATGATCGCCCACGCCGCATCGGCCATGTCCTGGGTCAGTTTCTCCATCAGGTAGCTGCCGGCCCAGGGGTCGACAACGCTCGTGATGTGGGTCTCTTCCTGGATGATGAGCTGCGTGTTGCGCGCGATGCGCGAGCTGAATTCGGTCGGCAGCGCGATCGCTTCGTCGAAGCTGTTGGTGTGCAGGCTCTGCGTGCCGCCGAACACCGCGGCCATCGCCTCGACCGTGGTGCGCACGATGTTGTTGTACGGATCCTGCTCGGTCAGGCTCCAGCCGCTGGTCTGACAATGCGTGCGCAGCATCAGGCTCTTCGCGCTGCGGGCGTCGAAGCCCTGCATGATGCGCGTCCACAACAGCCGCGCGGCGCGCATCTTGGCGATCTCGAGATAGAAGTTCATGCCGATCGCCCAGAAGAACGACAGGCGCCCGGCGAAGTCATCGACGTCCAGGCCCTTGGCGAGCGCGGTCTTGACGTATTCCTTGCCGTCGGCCAGCGTGAAGGCCAGCTCCAGCGCCTGGTTGGCACCCGCCTCCTGCATGTGATAGCCGCTGATGCTGATCGAGTTGAATTTCGGCATCTTCTGCGCCGTGTACTCGATGATGTCGCCGATGATGCGCATGCTCGGCGCGGGTGGGTAGATGTAGGTGTTGCGGACCATGAACTCCTTGAGGATGTCGTTCTGGATCGTTCCGCTCAGCTGGTCCAGGCTGACGCCCTGCTCCTGGGCCGCCACCACGTAGCCCGCCAGCACCGGCAGCACGGCGCCGTTCATCGTCATGCTCACGCTCACCTTGTCGAGCGGGATCTGGTCGAACAGCAGCTTCATGTCCTCGACCGAGTCGATCGCCACGCCGGCCTTGCCCACGTCGCCCAGCACGCGCGGATGGTCGCTGTCATAGCCACGATGGGTGGCCAGGTCGAAGGCCACGCTCACGCCCTGCCCACCGGCGGCCAGCGCCTTGCGGTAGAAGGCGTTGCTTTCTTCGGCGGTGGAAAAGCCGGCGTACTGGCGGATGGTCCACGGGCGCACCGCGTACATCGTGGCCTGCGGGCCGCGGATGAAGGGCTCGAAACCCGGCAGCGTGTCGGCGTAAGGCAGCGTCGCCGTGTCGGCCGCGGTGTACAGCGGCTTGACGGTGAGGCCTTCGGGCGTGACCCAGTTCAGCGCCGCCACGTCACCGCCGGGCGCCGACCGGGCGGCGGCCTGGGCCCAATCGTGCAACGTGTGCTCGAGCGGGTGCTTCTTGAAGTCAGGCGTGCTGCTCATCGTCGTCTCCCGGCCAGCGGAAATGTGCTTGCCGTTGCGGCTGCATTATGCATAATTATGAATTCAAAACCAACGCCGACCTGACAAGCGCTCGATCTTTCCCTCCCGCCGTGGCCGCCGTCGAAACACCTCCGCCCGCCCAGCGCCTGCTGGCCCCGCGCGCCCTGTACCAGGACGTGGCCGAGCGCCTGCGCCAGCAGATCTTCGCGCGCCAGCTCGAGCCCGGCAACTGGATCGACGAGCTCAAGCTGTGCGCTGAGTTCGGCATCAGCCGCACGCCGCTGCGCGAGGCGCTGAAGGTGCTGGCGGTCGAAGGCCTGGTGACGATGAAAGTGCGCCGCGGCGCCTATGTCACCGAGATGTCGCGCGACGACGTGGCCCAGATCTATCATCTGCTGGCGCTGCTTGAGAGCGACGCCGCCGGCGAGGTCGCCGACAAGGCCGACGAGCAACAGCTGACCGAGCTGGCGGCGCTGCACGAGCGGCTCGAAAAGCAGTCCCGCCAGCGCGACGCCTTCTTTGCCACCAATGAGCAGTTCCACCTCAAGCTGCTCGAAGTAGCCGGCAACCGGTGGCGCACCCAGATCGTGACCGACCTGCGCAAGATGATGAAACTCAACCGCCACCATTCGCTGTTCAAGCAAGGCCGGCTGGCCGATTCGCTGGCCGAGCACCGGCAGTTGATGCAGGCGATCGCACAGCGTGATCCGCAGCGCGCCCGCCAGCTGATGAAGGCCCATTTCGACCACGGCCTGGAGGCTGCCGCCTGACCGGCGCGCAGTCCGGCAGACCGTCACTTCAGTTTCGGGTCAGACCAAACCGCTACTGTCTGGCCCGCATCGCCCCCCGACTTGAGGACCCCTCGATGAAAATCCATGAATACCAGGCCAAGGAACTGTTGCGCGCGCATGGCGTGCCGGTGCCGCGGGGTCACGCTGCCTTCAGCGTGCGTGAGGCCGTAGAGGCCGCGCAAAAACTCGGCGGCTCGGTCTGGGTCGTCAAGGCCCAGATCCACGCCGGCGGCCGCGGCAAGGGCGGGGGGGTCAAGGTCGCACGCTCGCTGGGTGAAGTCACCACACTGGCCGGCCAGATCCTGGGCATGCAGCTCAAGACCCACCAGACGGGCCCCGAAGGGCAGAAGGTGCGTCGCCTGCTGGTCGAAGAAGGCGCCGACATCAAGCACGAGTACTACGTCGCCGCACTGACCGACCGCGCCACGCAGAGGGTCGCCATCATGGCCTCGTCCGAAGGCGGGATGGACATCGAGCAAGTCGCGCATGCCACGCCCGAGAAGATCCTCAAGGTCTTCGTCGACCCGCTGGTCGGCCTGACGGATGCGCAAGCGCTCGAGCTGGCCTCGGGCATCGGCGTGCCGGCGGCCTCGCAAGCCCAGTGCGTGGACGTGCTGAAGAAGCTCTATGCCTGCTACATGGCCAGCGACGCGAGTCTGGCCGAGATCAACCCGCTGATCCTCGAAGGGTCGGTGGATGGCAAGCCGGGCAACATCAAGGCGCTCGACGCCAAGTTCAACTTCGACGCCAACGCCCTGTACCGCCAGCCCGAGATCGTGGCCTGGCGCGACCTCGACGAAGAAGACCCGGCCGAGGTCGAAGCCAGCAAGTTCGACTTGAGCTACATCAGCCTGGACGGCAACATCGGCTGCCTGGTCAACGGCGCGGGACTGGCCATGGCCACCATGGACACCATCAAGCTGTTCGGCGGCGAGCCGGCCAACTTCCTCGACGTGGGCGGCGGCGCCACCGCCGAGAAGGTCACCGAGGCCTTCAAGATCATGCTCAAGAACAAGAGCGTGAAGGGCATCCTGGTCAACATCTTCGGCGGCATCATGAAGTGCGACACCATCGCCGAAGGCGTGGTCGCCGCGTGCAAGGCGGTCAACCTGCAGGTGCCGCTGGTGGTGCGCATGAAGGGCACCAACGAAGACCTGGGCAAGCAGATGCTCGCGGACTCGGGG